>CALRTF020000006.1:0-42393 GCA_943370985.1 Paenacidovorax caeni | reverse complement strand
TTTTTGTCTGGATGAATTTTGGTAGTCTCAAGCGGATCGGCAAAATTGACTAGCGGGCACAACAACACTGGCACTGGAGTGGAGAAAAACATGAACAATCGGCAAAGAGGCATTTCCTTCATCGGCGTCCTGTTTGTGGTCGGCGTGCTGGCTTTTGCCGGCGTGATCGCCGCGCAGGCATTTCCCACCGTGGTGGAGTTCCAGGCCATCACCAAGGCCGCCACCAAGGCCAAGGAAGGCGCTTCCGTCACCGAAGTGCGGACCATTTTCGACAAGGCCGCCCAGATCGACGACATCAAGTCCATCGGCGGCAAGGACCTCGTGGTCAGCAAGGAAGGCGACAAAACCGTCGTCAGCTTTGCCTACAACAAGGAAATCCATATCGCGGGACCGGCTTTCCTGCTGATCAAGTACGCAGGCCGATCCAAGTAAGTGCGTGCCAGTGCCCCGTTAAGCCCCGATCTCCAGTCGCTGCAACAGCGTCTGGAACATGAGTTTTCCAATCCCCGCCTGCTGCAGCAGGCCCTGACCCACCGCAGCTTTTCGGCGGACCACAACGAACGTGTGGAGTTTCTCGGGGACTCCGTGCTCAATCTGGCGGTGGCGGGGCTGCTGTATGAACGGCTCAGCGAACTGCCCGAAGGCGATCTGTCGCGGGTGCGAGCCAACCTCGTCAAGCAGGACACCCTGCACCAGCTGGCGGTCCAGCTCGGCCTGCCGTCGCTGCTGCGCCTGGGCGAGGGCGAGGCCAAGTCGGGCGGCCACAAGCGCCCGTCCATCCTGGCCGATGCGCTGGAGGCGGTGATTGGCGCGGTTTATCTCGACGCCGGTTTCGACAAGGCCTCCGCGCTGGTCCGGCGGCTGTTCAGCGCGGTCGAGATCAACCCCCACATGCAGGCCATCGGCAAGGACCCCAAGACCGAGTTGCAGGAATGGCTGCAGGGCCGCAAAATGAACCTGCCGATCTACCGTGTGGTCGGCACCCTGGGCGCAGCCCACAAGCAGACCTTCGATGTGGAATGCGAGATCAGCGAATACGGGCGGGCCGAGCGCGGTATCGGCGGTTCGCGCCGTGCCGGTGAGCAGGCGGCCGCGGCCGCCATGCTGGCTTACGTGAAGACGCTCGACTGAAGAATCCCGGCGCCTGCCTAGGCAGCCGCCAACAGGCACCCGACATGACCCCAGGCAAAAAGACCTCCAAAAAAACCGTACGTCCAGTGTCCCCGGCCGACAGCCTCCCGGCGGAAGCTTTGGGCGCGGACGTGCCCGCTCAGAATGCAGAACTCGAGGCCATGCTGGCCCGTGCCATGACCTCGCAGGCCAACAATGCGCCGCCGGTCGAAGGCCAGCGCTGCGGCCTGATTGCCATCGTCGGCAAGCCCAACGTCGGCAAGTCGACCCTGCTCAACGCGCTGGTGGGGCAGAAAATCAGCATCACCTCGCGCAAGGCCCAGACCACGCGCCATCGCATCACCGGCATGCGCACGGTAGGGCCGACCCAGTTCGTTTTTGTCGACACGCCGGGCTTCCAGACCCGGCACGGCAATGCACTGAACCGTTCGCTCAACAAGACCGTGGTCGGCACCGTCAACGACGTGGACCTGATCGTGTTTGTGGTCGAGGCCGGGCAGTTCAACCAGGCCGATGACAAGGTGTTGTCACTGCTGCCGGCCGGCACGCCGGCCATTTTGCTGGCCAACAAGTTCGACCTGATCCACCGGCGCGCCGAGATTGCGCCCTGGCTCAAGCAAATGCAGGAGCGGCACAATTTCGCCGAGTTTGTGCCCATGTCGGCCAACAACGCCAAGGATGTGGACCGCCTGTTCGGCATCTGCGAAAAGTATTTGCCGCCGCAGCCCTGGATGTACGGCGCTGACGAGCTGACCGACCGCAGCGAGCGTTTCATGGCCGCCGAGATCATCCGCGAAAAACTGTTCCGGCTGACCGGCGACGAGCTGCCCTATACCTCGACCGTGATCATCGACAAGTTCGAGCAGGAGGGCGAGTTGCGCCGGATTGCCGCCACCATCGTGGTCGAGCGCGACGGCCACAAGGGCATGATCATCGGCGAGAAGGGCGAAAAGCTCAAACGCATAGGCACCGAGGCGCGCCACGAAATGGAAGCGCTGACCGGCGGCAAGGTGTTTCTCGAGATCTGGGTCAAGGTGCGGTCGGGCTGGGCGGACGATGAAGCGAGAGTTAGAACGTTTGGCTACGAGTAAGCGAATTTCCGACGAGCCGGCCTATGTCCTGCACCGCTACGACTGGAGCGAGTCCAGCCTGATCCTGGAGGTGTTCAGCCGCAGCTACGGGCGCATCGCGCTGGTCGCGCGCGGGGCCAAGAAGCCCAGCTCCAACTTTCGTCCCATCCTGCTGCCGCTGCAGCCGCTGCATGTGGCTTTTGGCGGCGACGCCGAGATCCGCATGCTGCGCAGCGCCGAATGGCAGGGCGGCCACGTGATGCCCACCGGCGACGCGCTGCTGTCCGGTTATTACCTGAACGAACTGCTGATGCGCCTGCTGGCGCGCGACGATCCGCACCCGGTGCTGTTCGACGCTTATGCGGCGACGGTGCAACTGCTGGCCAGCCAGAGCGTGGACACGCTGCAGGTCGCGCTGCGCGCTTTTGAGTTGCGGCTGTTGCGCGATATCGGTCTGCTGCCGACGCTGGACGCCCAGACCGCGACGCTGGCGCCGCTGGAGCCGGACACGCCTTACGTGCTGGTGGCCGAATCCGGCCTGCGCGAGGCGCACGACGACGACCGCGCCAGCCTGCGCGGCGAACAGTGGCTGCAATTGCAGGCCTCGCTGGCCGACGACGCACCGTTTACCGACACGGTGCGCGCCTGTGTGGAACACCTGCCGCAGCTCAAGACCCAGTTGCGCGCGCTGCTGCACTACCATTGCGATGTGAAGGTTCTCAAAACCCGGCAGATGATGATAGACCTGCAGGCCTTTTAGGTTTGCGTCAGCAAGGCAAGTTTTATGACCCCCGTACATCCCCCGGCCGCGCGCCACCGGACCGCCCTGTCGGTCAATATCAACAAGGTCGCCCTGTTGCGCAACACGCGCCACCTCGGCATACCCGATGTGCTGCGCGCCGCCGAGCTGTGCCTGGAGGCCGGCGCCCAGGGCATCACCGTGCATCCGCGGCCCGACGAGCGCCACATCCGCAAGGATGACGTCTACGAGCTGGCTGCCCTGATGAAGGACTGGCCGGACCGCGAGTTCAATGTCGAAGGCAACCCGCTGCAGAACCTGATGGAGTTCGTGCGCAATCTGTCGGCGCGCGGCCTGCCGCTGCACCAGTGCACTTTTGTGCCCGACAGCGAGGGCCAGTTCACGAGCGACCATGGCTGGAGTTTTCCGCAGCATGCAGGGGCATTGAAACCCCTGATCGAAGAAGCCCGGAGCCGGGGCGTGCGTGTCAGCCTGTTCATGGACCCGCTGCCCGAGGCCATGGCGGCCGCCAAAGAGGTGGGTGCGGATCGGGTGGAGCTGTACACCGAGACCTATGCGCGGGCCTGGAACACGCCCGAAAAAGACACGGTTCTTGCGCAGTTTGCCCACACCGCACGGGCGGCAGCAGCTGTCAAATTGGGTGTAAATGCCGGGCACGACCTGAACCGTGACAACCTCGCCGAATTCCTGCAGGCCGTGCCCGGTGTGCTGGAAGTGTCGATTGGTCATGCGCTGATTGCCGATGCACTGGAGCTGGGCTACAGCGCCACGGTGGCGGCTTACCTGCGCTGTATCGACAACGGTTTTTCTGCGGAATGATTTACGGAATCGGCACCGACATCTGCGACGTGCGGCGCGTGCGCGCCAGTTTCGAGCGTCATGGCGAGCGTTTTGCGCAGAAAATCCTCAGCGACGGCGAACTCGCCACCTGGAAGGCCCGCAGTACGCGCTGGCCCGAGCGCGGCCTGCGTTACCTCGCCACACGCTTTTCCGCCAAGGAAGCTTTCAGCAAGGCGATCGGCCTGGGCATGCGTATGCCCATGACCTGGCGCAACTGCGAAATCGCCAAGGCGGCCAGCGGCAAACCCGAAATCGTGCTGCACGGTGTGCTCCGGGAATGGTTCGAGGCCCAAGGCCTGACGGCCCACGTCACCGTGACCGACGAAACCGACTACGCCGCCAGCTTTGTGGTGGTGGAATACACGCCGAAACCCTGATTCTTTTTTCGAAACCCATCCATGACCCAACACGCCCCCCTGATCATCGACATCGCCGGCACCCGCCTGAGCAAGACCGACAAGCAGCGTTTGAAACACCCGCTGACCGGCGGCATCATCCTGTTCGCGCGCAACTGGGAAAACCGTGCCCAGCTCAGGGCCCTGTGCAGCGAGATCAAGAAACTGCGCCAGGACCTGCTGATCTGCGTGGACCACGAAGGCGGGCGCGTGCAACGCTTCAAAACCGACGGTTTCACGCATTTGCCGCCCATGGGCGCGCTCGGCGCGTTGTGGCTCAAGGACGCGCTGGCCGCGACCAATGCCGCGACCGCTTGCGGTTATGTGCTGGGGGCCGAGCTGCGCTCCTGCGGCGTCGATTTCAGCTTCACGCCCGTCCTCGATCTTGACTATGGTGAAAGCAGCGTGATCGGCGACCGCGCCTTTGCGCGCGACCCGCGGGTGGTGGCGCTGCTGGCCAAAAGCCTGATGCACGGCCTGCTGCAAAGCGGCATGGCCAACTGCGGCAAACATTTTCCCGGCCACGGTTTTGTGAAGGCCGACTCGCACACCGACATTCCGGTGGACAAGCGCAGCCTGAAAGCCATCCTGGCCGACGACGCCGCACCGTATGACTGGCTCAACACCACCTTGACCAGCGTGATGCCGGCGCATGTGATTTACCCCAAGGTCGATGCACGCCCGGCCGGGTTTTCGGAAAAATGGCTGACCTACGTCCTGCGCGGCCAGCTCGGCTTTGGGGGCGCGATTTTCAGCGACGACCTCAGCATGGCCGGCGCCCGCCTGATAGACGGCAAGGAAGTCAGCTACACCGAGGCCGCGGTCACGGCCTTAAACGCCGGCTGTGACATGGTGCTGCTGTGCAACCAGTCGGTGGGCAAGGGCGAGGCTGTCGACGAACTGCTGGGCGGTCTGACGGAAGCCCAGCTCAAGGGGCAGTGGGAGCCGCTGGAGTCCAGCGAGTTGCGCCGCCTGGACTTGCTGCCGGTGTCGCCGGCGCATGGCTGGGACGACTTGATGGTGCACCCGGCCTATATGCACGCCATGGGGCTGATTCCCTGAGTCTCCCGGGTTTACAAGTCATTTCGGCCTCCAGCCCCCGCCAGACAAGGGCTGATAGCTCCTGAATTCATAGCGGATGGTGAAGGGCCGGCCACGGCGTGGCGCCGCCCGCATCGACATGCGTGAGGTAGAGCCGCAGGTCCAGCTCGAACTGGTGGTATTGCGGCTCCATGTAGGTGCAGAGCTGGTAGAAAGCCTTGTCGTGGGCCTTTTCCTTGATGTGGGCGAGCTCGTGCACCGCGATCATGCGCAGGAACTCCAGCGGCACCTCCTTGAACAGGGTTGCCACACGGATCTCGCGTTTGGACTTGAGCTTGTTGCCCTGCACCCGCGAGATCGTGGTGTGGGTGCCCAGCGCATGGGCGATCACATGCAGCTTGCTGTCGAAAGCCACCTTGCTCAGCGGCTCGGCGTTGCGCAAAAAGCTCATTTTGAGGTCCATCACGTAGTCGTACAGCGCCCGGTCGGTGCGTATGCCGTGGATGGCGGGGTATTTTTTTTGCAGCAGCGCGCCCAGGCGGTCCTGCGCGACCAGATCCCGCACCTGGCTTTGCAGGGTGGCGGGGTAGGCCGTCAGGTAGTTCATGGTGGGGTCAGGGGAAGAAGGGCACGGAATCCGAGTGTAGTCCCGTGCCTGTTTCTTGCTAAGCTTCCGGCATGAACACAGCAGCTGTTGCGGATACCCTGCCCGTTCCTGAGGGCCCTGACGGCCGGGCGCCGCGCATCAACCTCGCGCTGCAGGGCGGCGGTTCGCACGGCGCCTTCACCTGGGGCGTGCTGGATGCGTTGCTCGATGACGGGCGGCTGGACCTCGAAGGCATCAGCGGCACCAGCGCCGGCGCCATGAACGCGGTCGCGCTGGCCCATGGTTTTGCGCTGGCCCAGGGCAAACCGCGGGCCGCGCGCCATGATGCGGCACGCCAGGCGCTGGACAGTTTCTGGAACGGCATTGTCGAGATGGGGGCGCTGTCGTCCTCGGTGTCGGCCTCGATGAACAAGCTGCAGCGCGCGCCTTTCGGCATGTTGTTCGGCATGATGGGCGGCGGCAACTGGGCCAGCACGCTCTGGGCCGACGCGATGAAGCAGTACTGGTCCAACGCACTCTCGCCCTACCAGCGCAACCCTTTTGACATCAACCCGCTGAAGGATTTCCTGGAAAAACAGGTGGACTTCGAGCGCCTGGCCGCTGCGCCGCAACCGGGCACCCCCAAGGTGTTTGTGGTCGCCACCCGCGTTGCCAGCGGCAAGGCCGAGGTGTTTTCGGGCAAGCGCCTCACGGCAAGCGCGGTGATGGCCTCGGCCTGCCTGCCCATGGTGTTCCAGGCGGTCGAGATCAACGGCGAGGCCTACTGGGACGGCGGTTATTCCGGCAACCCCGCCATCCACCCGCTGATCTACCACTGCGACAGCCGCGACATCGTGCTGGTGCAGATCAACCCGATCCAGCGCAACGAGTTGCCGACCAAACCTGCCGAGATCATGGACCGCGTGACGGAGATCACCTTCAACGCGGCGCTGATCGCCGAGATGCGCGCCATCGACTTTGTCAAACGCCTGCTGGCCGAAGGCAAGCTCGATCCCGCGCATTACAAGGACGTGCTGATGCACCGCATCGACGGCGGCGAAGCGCTCGAAAAATTCACCGCCCACACCAAGTCGTCCACCGACAAAAACCTGATCCATTCACTGCGCGACCTCGGCGTGGTCTGCGGCAAGGAATGGCTGGCCAAACGCTTCGACGCACTCGGCGTCAAAAGCACGGTCAACATCGCGCGCGACTACCTCGATGATTTGCGCATGCCGGTGGAGAAGGCCGAGCCTGCGCCGCCGGTGGCGGAAGCCGGGCCCGTTGCGCCCCAAACACCTGAGCCGCCACCTGCGTTTTTGCCGGGGGCCGGGCTGCTGTAGCGGGCTGGATTGCTACTTATTTGATAGCTGCTTACGCTTGCAGGGCGGGGGCTGGATGTGGTTTTTGACGCTAAAAACCTGGCTGCCCCCTGCTTCGAACATCGGGGGCGGAAGGGGCGCGGACAGCCCGCGCGGCGGGCGTCCCATGACAAGGGTTTCCCACTGTTCGCCATTGTCGAATCCTGGCCCGCTGGATCGTCGTTGTCTGGACGCATCAACGAACGGAGGCCAACATGGGAAAAATCATCGTGGAACAAATCGTCAGCGCAGACGGTTATGCCGAAGACGCGGACGGCGGCATTGGTTTTTTCGCCAATGCGGACTGGATCAACGCAGCCGACACCGAACAGTTGCGCATGTTGTCGGGCGTCGCAGCGATTGTTCTCGGCGCAAAGACTTATCGCATGTTCGCCGGCTATTGGCCATCCGCCGATCCGGCGACCGAACCGGTGGCGGTGCCGATCAGCAAGCTCCCCAAGTTCGTCGTCTCCTCCACGCTTGAATCGGCCCCCTGGGGAGAAGACGATTCGGCTGAAATTCTCAGGGGCGACGGAGTGGCCGCGCTTCGCGGACTGCGCAGTCGATTCACCGGCAACCTGATTGTCTGGGGGAGCCTGAGCCTGAGTGATGCGCTGCTGCGCGCTGGCGAGGTCGACATCCTGCGCTTGCGTGTGCTTCCCTTGTTGATGGGCAGCGGTAGATCCTTTGCCCCGCCGGACCTGGGTTTGCGCCAGTTGTCGCTGGCCAGCGCCCAATCGTTCGAGCACGGTTTGATGGTGGTCGAATACCACCTGGCACCCTAGCAGGGACCGCAGCGGCGCGGTGTCAAACTCAGTGCCTCGCCACGGACCGTTGCATGCGTTGCGCCGCGCCGCATGCCATCCTGCGTTCTATAGCCACGTAGTTAGAAAGTCTTCAAGCGTCTTGGCCCCATGTCGCGTGGATGCTTCAATCCATGCCAGCGGATGCAAAACGCACCCAGTTCACATAGAGCTTTTCGGTGCTCCAGCTATAGTGAAGATGGCGAATCCGCGCCCTGACCTGATCGAGCAAGCGGATCGATTGCAGCGGTGGTTTGCCGGGTTTCATGGAAGGATTTATACCTGTATGAAAATACAGTATATTTGCCGGCGACCCAATAAACAAGAGGGTTTCGGGAGATTTGTATGGCCAAGTTAAACCTCACACGCCAAGTTAAACCGCAGGTTTTGCGGTCTAAATTACGTTAAGTCTCACACATGGAGCTACCTGATCTCGGAGCCGATCTGCCCTCACCAGGGCAGGTAGTCGCTAGCCGTGCGCTTCAGTTCGCATCTGCATCGGGCGAATCAGAAGCGGTACTTGTTGAAGTCCATGCGCCGGTCTGTACCGACGGCACGTGGTGGTGCCGGTATGAATTCAAAGCTTCATCGTTCAATCGTGTTTTCGCCTTGGCTGGTGAGGACTCGCTGCAGGCGCTCCTTGGATCGATCTGCATCATCTCAACCGAACTGGAAGCATTGGCGAAGGAGCGCCGAGGTCAGTTCTCCTATTTTGGTGACGGTGATCTAATGCTTCCCACTATGGATTGGCTTAGGCGGCCCGGTGACGCTAGTGAGACTTAACATGTCAGTCAACGCGGACGCCCAGGGGCGTCAGGCCGCTACGCGCTCCAACTTGAGTGGGCGCCGGTTACTTCTACGTTAGAACTCACGAGAACGGTTGCAGTGCGCGGCCCGTACCGTTGATGACACATTGATAGGGAGGCGAGCAAAGATGGGGAAGGTGAAATTCGCAGTGGCGTGCTGTGGACCCGGGTTGGTCGTTCTCCACGTCTATTTGTTGCGGAATTACTTCGAAGCGGGAAAACCTTCTCCCGAAGGACTGCATGTCATTCTTCTGAACAATCATGGAGTGAACCGGTACATCACTGAGTTGCAGAGTCAGCGCTTGGATTTGTCGCTTGGAGCCGCAGCAGTAATGCTGCTAGTCTTCTTTGGGCTGGTCTGGGCGAACATGCGAAAGGGTGGCGGTGAGCTCTAACAGGTCGTTCGACACGGATGCCCATCGGCGGTCCCTCGCTTCGCTCCGGTCCTCTCAGCCGGTCGCCGGTCAACTCCGACGTTAAAGCGCATGACAACCGCCATTGGCGCTCGCCGGCTTCTTCTCGTTTGCGCGGGCGTGGCCTTCTTGCTGGCTTCTTTGTACGGGCTCATGGGTTTCTTCCAGGCGGTGATGTTGTTCACCGGCGAGCGCGCATTGAAAAACTCGAATATCTGGAGTTCGGTCTTCCTGGTAGCAGTCGCCTTGGCAACAATGTGCTTTGCCTCGAGCCGCCACAAACGCTCCAGTCGTGCCCCATTTCTAGCCGTCGCTCGCGTTGTTCTGCTGGGTGTCTGCTTGTTCCTTTCTGCCGCGGCCGCATGGCGAGTCGTAAGCGACTACATGGCTCTCGACTCGTGTCTTGATATTGGAGGTAGCTTCGACTACGTTCGCTCAGTTTGTGATCTCACCGATTCTCATGCTGTTGTTTCTCTGTTCGCCTGGCGCGGATTTTTCCTGACGAGCGCACTCGTGTTCGCTGTCCCTGTCGTTATCGCTGCGGCGAGGCGGCGCAAAGCGAAGGAGGGGCCGATTGCGCCTTAACATATCAATCGACACGGACCCACAACGACAGGCTGCGGCTTCGCCGCTCATGTTGGTGGTCCGGTCATCTTTACGTTAGATGTCATAGGGAAAAACACGTGAGTGGAGCCGATAGTAACTACGTGCCAGATGGACCAATGACGGCAGAACAGACTGCGGTGGCCGATTCGTTGAGCCGCGAGATTGTCGAGAAAATCGACCTGAGTCTCTTGGCGAACGCCAAGCCATACGGAAGAAAAGTCGCGATGCTCATTGGGCTGACAATGATGGAACCCCGCCTGCGAGTACCTGGACTTCCAGACTTGTTCTACCAAGGGCGTGTGAAGGAACTCGTCAAAGATGGGCTTCTCGTAGCGGAGGGAAACCTCGACTACATGAGATACAGCGAAGTTCGATTGCCAAACGCGCCGACACCTAACCATTCTTTCAAGCGGACGCCTGACGGCGCCGCTTAAGTCAAACGTTATCCCTCATGAAACGCGACCGAGTAGCTGAGGCAGAAGCAAACCTACGGGCTGCTGAAACGAGCCTCAGAGCCGGTCTGCTTGCCGTTCTGCCGGAAGTGGCTGTATCGGGCGCACCACTCTTCACGAACCATTCGCACAATCCTCATGCCTTCCCGGCTGCACAGTTGTGGCCGCAGGCAGAAGCCCTCTATGCCGATGCACTCGCGTGTGTGGAAGCGCGTTCTGCGATTGGCCTCTCGGTAGAAAATTCCCCGGGCCAGCTGTTTCTTGTGGCCTGCGAAGAGGCGGCCAGCTCGAGCGAGCAACGGCGCGGCCCGCGCAAGCTTGCGGCGTATCTCTTAGAGCGCCTCAGCCGTGAGGGATAACATGTCGGCCAACACGGAACCACAACTGCAGGAGGCGGCTTCGCCGCAAATGTTGTGGTCCGGTTGCCTCCAACGTTAATTCCCATGCGCTTGCTTATTCGACTGCTGTTTCTGCCCATCGCTCTGTTGGGTTCACTCGTCGGCGTTGCGCGTGGTCAGCCGTCGTTACCAACCGTTGCCATAGCGCTGACTTCGCATTTTCAGACTAATGGTCTTGCGGTTGAGCCGCGTGTCGTGCGAGTACTTTCCGGCGGGTCGAAGTCTGCATTCGAATTGAGGTTCAAAGACCTGCCGCTGCCAGTGTTAATTTCCGAATACTCGACACCAGTAATGGCGGAAAAAGCATTGAGGGGGATAGGTGATCGTCCTAGCCATGCTTATCCACGAAGAAACGAGAACATCATCATGGTTCTCCCATTTTGGGATGACTCGGTTTATCAACTACCAAAAGTGCTTGAAGCGTTTGTATCGTTCAAACAAGGTAATTAATATGCCGATCGACACGGACCCACAACAGCAGAAGGCGGCTTCGCCGCGAGTTGTTGTGGTCCGGTCATCTCCACGTTAGAGCGCAGACACTTCATGCCCGGTGCGATTGTCGAAGTCGAGTTTCTCCATCCGAGCGTCGGCGGGCGAGAAGTCACCTTCGTGACGACACCTTACCGGCCGCACTTCCGGGTAGGACTCGGTGAGTACTTGGGCATCGAGTTCATGGAAGGGCCGGAGCCCCCGGTTTCTCCTGGCGTTGTGGTGCGCTGGAAGGTACGCTTCGCCTACTTCCCGCAGGTAAGTTACGACGACTTGGCGATTGGGTCTCAGTTTCAGGTGCTAGAGGGAGCGCGCATAGTCGGAGTGGGCATCGTTAAGGAGCTAGTGCAATGAGGGTTCGCTCTAACAGGTCCGTCAACGCGGACGCCCAAAGCCGTTCCGCAGCTGCGCTGCGCCGTTCCATGGTCGCCGGTTACGTCCGACGTTAACCAGCACAAAGCTATTCGTTGTCCGCTGGAGGAATGAAAAAATGACCCAACATCGAATTTTCACCACCGCCTTCGCCAAGGTTTATCCGCTGTACGTGCAAAAGGCGGAGCGCAAAGGCCGCAGCAAGGATGAAGTCGACCAAGTCATCCGCTGGCTGACGGGCTACAGCCAGGCAGGGCTGGAGAAGCAACTCAGGCAGCAGACCGATTTCGAAAATTTTTTCGCGCAGGCGCCCGCCATCCACCCTCATGCCTCGCTGATCAAGGGCGTGGTGTGTGGTGTTCGGGTGGAAGAGGTGGAAGATCCGCTGATGCAGCAGATCCGTTACCTGGACAAGCTGGTGGACGAGCTGGCCAAAGGCAAGGCCATGGAGAAAATTCTGCGGTGATGCCCTGAGGCCATCCGTCCCGGATAATTCCGGGTCTATCAGACAGGAATCCCATGACCATAGAAACCGAAGATGACGTCGCGGCACTCAAGCGCATCGGAAAAATCGTTTCCTACGTGCTGCACGAAATGCTGGATGCGGCCGAACCCGGCATGACAACACGCGAACTCGACGCACTGGGGGCGCAACTGCTCGAGCAACACGGCGCGCGGTCCGCGCCCCGGCTCACCTACAACTTCCCGGGCGCGACCTGCATCAGCATCAACGAGGAAGCGGCGCACGGCATTCCGGGAGACCGGGTGATCGGGCGCGGCGACGTGCTCAACGTCGACGTGTCGGCCGAGCTCGGCGGTTACTTTGCCGATACCGGGGGCACCCGCGTGGTGCCGCCGACCAACCCGCAGAAGACGCGCTTGTGCCACGCCACCCGCACCGCGCTGACGCAGGCCATGAAGCAGGCCCGCGCCGGCCAGCCGCTCAACAGCATAGGCGCTGCGATCGAGCGCACCGCGAAGTCCTATGGTTTCAAGGTCATCGAGAACCTCGCCAGCCATGGCGTGGGCCGCGCGCTGCACGAGGAGCCCGAGCACATTCCCGGCTACTTCGACCCGGCGGACAAACGAATCCTGAAGCAAGGCATGGTGATCACCATCGAACCCTTTCTCTCGACACGCAGCCGCGTGGTGACCGAAACCGCCGATGGCTGGACGCTCGCAGGCGTGCCGGGCAATCTGTCGGCGCAGTACGAACACACCATGATCATCACCCGGGGTGAACCGATTGTGGTCACCCGGCACTGAGAGATCAGATGCCAGGCGCATCGGTCACGAGCCCCGGCATGCGCCGCCTTCCCCTGGAGAACCCATGAACCCAATCACCGGCAGCTGCAAGTGTGGCGAAACTGGCTTCAAGGTCGATGGCCCGGCACTGCAGATCGTCAGCTGTCACTGCGGCCTGTGCCGCAGCATGACCGGTGCCGCGTTTTCCACCTATGTGGTTGTCAAGGAGGCGCACTTCACCGCCACCGGCGACCCGGAGCGCCTGGCGGCTTACCAGGTCACCGACAGGACCCGCCGCCATTTCTGCCGTACCTGCGGCACGCCGCTTTTTAATGTCAACCCCGACACCTACAAAGGGCTCAGAATGCTTTACCTGGGCACCGTCCAGGGTCACGAGCAGCTGGAGCCCCGCATCCATATCTTCTGTGAGAGCAGGCTTTCGTGGGCCACGCTTCAGGCGCCAGGCCAGAGCTTCCAGCGCGCGCCGGGCCTGGCGTGAGGCAGAACTTCGACCCGTTGCTGTAACCCGTCCGGCGCGAGGAGGCGCCCATCCCATGAAAACCAGAATCGAAAAATTCTCCATCCACCAGAACGCCAAGGTGTTTGCGCTGCTCATGGCGGTGTCGTCGCTGTTTTTTGTGGTCCCGTTCATGCTGATTGCTGCAGTCACCGCGCCGAAGGAAGCCGGATTCCCCGTGTTCATGGCGGTGGGTTTTCCGGTCTTTTACCTGGTCTTCGGCTACTTCATGATTGCCGTCGCTTGCTGGGTGTACAACACCCTGGTCCGGTACACGGGCGGCATCGAATTCGAGACCCGCGAGGTCGACTGACAGCCGCGCGGGCGGCCAGTTTTATGGACGGTGCTGGTCACCCCAGCGCAGACAAGAGGGGCCTCAAGCCGATGTATCGCAAAACTGTTTTCCTTTTATGGGCCCTTGTCGCGTGGATAAGCCCCGCTGCCATGGCCGGTGCGCTGGGCTGGAAGGGCATCTGGGGATCGGGCAGTGCATTTGCCGATTACCTGATCCCGCTTCCAGTGGCGGGAGGCGTGTTCCATCTGCCTTCTTTCATCGCGGTGTCGCTGATCCTCTTCTCGCAGCCGTGGGCGGGACGGCTGGGTGGCCAGGTGCGCGGACTGCTGCTGGCGGGCCTGCTCGTCGGCATCGTGATGCTGCTCGATCTTGACAAGCTGCAGCTCGCTGCCACGACGGACATGGCGGGTGGCCGGTTCTGGCAGCAGCAGCCCCTGGGCCTGTTTATTGTCACCGACTGCAGTATCGCGCTGCTTTTTGTCCGCATGCTGGGGGGCCGCTGGCCGGAAGGCAGGAAGGAATGGGCGGGCTCTCTGATGATCGCGCTGGCGATTCCCGCGGTCTTTGCCGCGGCATCGTTGCAAGCGGACCCGCGCCAGCAGAATCCCTTTGTGTATGCGGGTGAACTTGGGACGGGCCAGCGTGGCGACGAGATGGCTTTCTACTACTCGAAGCTGCCCTTGGGGTCGGAGGCCTTCCGCCAGGCCACCGCGGCCGTGCTGGAGCGGCATGACCCGCGCATGAACATCAATGCCGAGGACATCGCGATTCATTTTTTTGACAGCCTTGCCGCTGCGCAGGCGCGGAACAGCAGCGCCGCGAAGTACACCGTGTGCCTTTACCAGGACGGCACGGCGACGACGTGGCATCCGGGAAGCTTTGACTGCTTCAGCGGCCACGAGAGCTTTTCCGAGCGCAGGGAGAAAGCGTTCAGCATGCAGGACAAAACGCTGCCGCCGGACGTCCGCTCCTGGCTTGCGCGCCGCGACGCCTGCGCCGGCCGCAAGCCCCTGACGGCGCCGGCCGGCAAACACATGGACAACCAGGAAGTCCGTGCCTGCGACCCCGTGCAGGCCGGGCGGGCACGCGAAGAACTGCTGAAGAAATTCGAAGGGGACGGCGACGCGCTCGCAGCCCTCAGGTAGCCGCGGCGTCCGCCTCCTGGAGGCACGCCGCAGCTGTCAGCTTATGGCGGCGTCGGACCCGGCTCAGGCCTCGCGCCGCAGCGCCGGAAACAGGATCACGTCGCGGATGCTGGCGCTGTCGGTCAGCAGCATCATGAAGCGGTCGATGCCGATGCCGCAACCGCCGGTGGGTGGCATGCCGTATTCGAGCGCGCGCACGTAGTCGGCGTCGAAGTGCATGGCCTCCTCGTCGCCGCCGTCCTTGGCGTCGGACTGCGCGAGGAAACGCGCGGCCTGGTCTTCGGCGTCGTTGAGCTCGGAAAAGCCGTTGCCGAACTCGCGGCCGGTGATGTAGAGCTCGAAACGTTCGGTCACCTCAGGGCGCGCATCGTTGGCGCGCGCCAGCGGCGAGATCTCGGTCGGGTGCTCCATGATGAAGGTCGGCTGCCACAATTTTTCCTCGACCATTTCCTCGAAGTACATGACCTGCAGGCTGGGCAGCGAGCGGCTGTCGAGTTTGTCCTTGGCGCTGAACTTGCCCATCTTCTTGAGCGCGGCGACCAGCCAGGCGGCGTCGTCCACCTTGGCGCCGGCGTCGGTGTGCTTGACGATGGCCTCGCGAATGGTCAGGCGCTCGAAGGGCTGGCTCAGGTCCACGGTTTTGCCCTGGTAACTCAGCACCGTGCTGCCCGCAACCTCGGTCGCGACATGGCGGATCAGGTCCTCGGTGTATGTCATCAAATCCTGGTAGTTCCACCACGCGGCGTAAAACTCCATCATGGTGAACTCGGGGTTGTGCCGCACGCTGATGCCTTCGTTGCGGAAGCTGCGGTTGATCTCGAACACACGCTCGAAGCCGCCGACGATCAGGCGTTTGAGGTAGAGCTCGGGCGCGATGCGCAGAAACATCTGCTGGTCCAGCGCATTGTGGTGCGTGACAAAAGGCTTGGCATTGGCGCCGCCCGGAATCGGGTGCAGCATCGGTGTTTCGACCTCGAGAAACTGGTTGTCGACCATGAAGCTGCGCATGGTCGAGACCGCCTTGCTGCGCGCCGCAAAACGCTTGCGCGCGGCCTCGTCGGTGATCAGGTCCACATAACGCTGGCGGTACTTGACCTCCTGGTCGGCCACGCCGTGGAACTTGTCGGGCAGGGGGCGCAGGCTTTTGGTGACGAGGCGGATGCCGGTGGCGTGGATGGACAGCTCGCCGGTCTTGGTCTTGAACAAGGTGCCGGTGGCCGACACGATGTCGCCCAGGTCCCAGTGCTTGAAGGCGTTGTGCACGTCCTCGCCGACCCCTTCGTTGTTGATATAGACCTGGATGCGGCCGCCCGAGGGCCCGAAGGAGCTGTCCTGCAGTGTCGCAAAACTGGCCTTGCCCATCACGCGCTTGAGCATCATGCGGCCGGCGACGCTGACCGTGACCGCCAGCGGCTCCAGCTCTTCCTTGGTTTTGCCCTCGTACTGTGCAAACAGCGCCTCGGCGCGGTGTTCCGGCTTGACGTCGTTGGGAAAGGCGACGCCCTTGCCACCGGCCTGCTGCTCGCGCATCAGGCGCAGCTTGTCGCGGCGCTCGGCCATGAGCTGGTTTTCGTCGTGCGCGGGAGCGGCTGCGGGGCTGGTGGGCGTGTTGGACATGAAAGGGGTTCTCGGGAAAAGAGGGCAGGCCGGCGGACCGGGCCCAAGGCCAAACCTCTGATTTTAGGCTGCGTTGCCGCCGGCCCGGGGGCTACAGCGCGATGCCGGTCTTTTCGAGGATGTCGCTGACCAGTTCGAGCCGCAGCAGCGGGTTGTCGAGCTGCATCAGGCGCTGTTTGAGCTCGACCGGCATAGGCAGCAGTTCGCACCAGCGGTTCGCGACCCAGCCGCAGTCGTCGAGCCGGTAGGGCGGCTCCAGCGGCATCTGGTCGGCAGGGATATCGCGGTCCTGCAGGCTCTTGACGAGTTTGCCGAGTGCGTTGGCCGCGCCGCGCAGGTCGTCCGGCACCCGGACCACCTGGTCGTCGTCGAGGCGGGTCACGTCGGCGATCCACAGGCCGTGTTTGAGCTTTTCGTGGCTGGAAATCTCGAAGCGCTGGGCGCCGCTGCAGCGGATCACCATCAGCCCCGGCTGCGGCGTGGAAAAACTCGTGATGGTGGCCAGCGTGCCCACGCTGTGAAAGGCCTCGCTGGCAAAACCGTCGCCGCTGGGGCCGTCCCCGGGCTTGCGCACTTCCGAGCCCTGGGTCAGCGCCACCACGCCGAAAGGCGCGCCGGTCTTGTGGCACTTGCTGATCATGTCGAGGTAACGCACCTCGAAAATCCGCAGCGGCAGCAGGCCGCCGGGGTAAAGCACGGTCCCCAGCGGGAACAGCGGCAGCGAGGAGAGGGTCAGGGCTTCAGGCATCGGTTCGGGGCGCGAATTTCACGAAAAGCGGGTGGCGATACACCATCTTCCCACGATCTTGTTACCCCCTGCACGGGCTGTGGCAGCAGGGCCGGCCGTCGCGCTCGCCATTTGCCCGGAATTTGGCATCAAACAGGGCATCCGCCCACGTCCGGTATGCGTAGGCAGCTCTGTTTTTGATAGCAAGCAGGCGCCGCGCGGAGCCCGGGTTTACAGAACGGCGTCGGCCGGCTGGCGCAGCAGCATGGCCAGCGAATTGGCCACGGTCTTGCGCAGTTCCCTGCGGTCGCAGATGAAATCCACGGCGCCCTTGGTCTGCAGGAATTCGGCGCGCTGGAAACCTTCCGGCAAGGTCACGCGCACCGTCGATTCGATCACGCGGGGTCCGGCAAAACCGATCAGCGCCTTCGGCTCGGCGATCACGATGTCGCCCACAAAGGCGAAGCCGGCGCTGACACCGCCCATGGTCGGGTCGGTCAGCACGCTGATGTAAGGCAGGCCTTTTTTGGCCAGCCGCGTCAGCGATGCATTGGTCTTGGCCATCTGCATCAGGCTCAGCAGGCCTTCCTGCATGCGTGCGCCACCGGTGGCGGTAAAGCAGATAAACGGCACTTTCTGCTCGATCGCAGCATGCACGCCGCGCACAAAACGTTCGCCGACCACGCTGCCCATGCTGCCGCCCATGAAGTCGAACTCGAAACAGGCGACCACCACGCCGATGCTGTGCACCGCGCCGCCCATGACGATCAGCGCGTCGGTCTCGCCGGTGTTTTCCAGCGCTTCCTTCAGGCGTTCAGGGTATTTGCGGCTGTCCTTGAACTTGAGCGGGTCGACCGGCAGCACTTCCTGGCCGATTTCATAACGGCCTTCCGGGTCGAGAAAACTGTCGAGCCGGGCCCGGGCGTCCATGCGGTGGTGATGGCTGCACTGCGGGCAGACGTTCTGGTTTTTTTCCAGGTCGGTCTTGTAGAGCACGGCTTCGCAACTCGGGCACTTGACCCACAGGCCTTCGGGCACGCTGCGGCGCTCGGTCGGGTCGGTCGGGGTAATTTTCGGGGGGAGGAGTTTTTCCAGCCAAGACATGTGGTCGTCCTTGTGTAGAGCTGCCAGGGCCGGCACGCAGGGCGCCGGCGGGGGCAAAACCGGTAAAGAAGGGGATTATGCGCTGAGTTCCGTCCTGTTCAGGTCCGGTTCAGCCGGCCGGCTGGTCCAGCGCCGTGCGTATGCCGGCCAGGAAATCCCGCACCAGCGCTGCCACCTGATCGCGCGGCTGACCGTCAATCAGCTGGATGATGCGGCTGCCGATCACGACGGCGTCGGCGACCCGGCTGATGGCCCTGGCGGTCGCGGCGTCGCGGATGCCGAAACCGACACCGACCGGCACGCTGACATGTTCACGGATACGCGGCAGCATGGCCTCGACCGCGCCCAGATCCAGCGCGCCGGACCCGGTCACGCCCTTGAGCGAGACGTAATAGACATAACCGCTGGCCACCTGGGCCACCTGGGCCATGCGTTCCGGCGTCGAGGTCGGCGCCAGCAGGAAGATCAGGTCCATCTCATGGGCGCGCAGGGTGGCGGCGAAGGCCACACATTCCTCGGGCGGGTAGTCGACCACCAGCACACCGTCCACGCCGGCCGCCGAGGCGTCGCGCACAAACGCGTCCTTGCCGCGCTTGAGGTCGTAGGCCTCGATCGGGTTGGCATAACCCATGAGCACGATCGGTGTGGCGCTGTCCTTCTGGCGGAACACGCGCACCATTTCCAGCACCTGCAGCAGGCCGATACCGGCGGCCAGCGCCTGGTCGCCGGCCTTCTGGATCACCGGGCCGTCGGCGCTCGGGTCCGAAAAGGGCACACCGAGCTCGATCACGTCGGCGCCGCCGGCCACCATGCCGTGCATCAGCTCAGGCGTGATGTCGGCATACGGGAAGCCGGCCGTGACGTAGGGGATCAGGGCCTTGCGGTTTTGCGCTTTCAGCGCTTCGAAAGTGGAAGCGATTCTGCTCATGACTGGGTCCCCACGCCCTTGGCGCCGCTGGCTTCGAAGTCTGCCGCCGTGGCCGCGCCCTTGACCGCATGGCCACGCATGGAAGGCCGGTCGTAGAAATCCGCGCCGGACAGGTCGGCGACGGTGCCGATGTCCTTGTCGCCGCGGCCCGACAGGTTGACCAGGATGGACTGGTCGGTCCGCATGGTTTTGGCGAGTTTCATCGCGTAGGCGACCGCGTGGCTGGACTCCAGCGCCGGGATGATGCCTTCGGTGCGGCACAGGTAATGAAAGGCGGCCAGCGCTTCCTTGTCGGTGATGCCGACATATTCGGCGCGGCCTATGTCTTTGAGGAAGGCATGTTCGGGGCCGACGCCGGGGTAGTCCAGGCCGGCGCTGATGCTGTGGGTTTCGGTGACCTGGCCGTCCTCGTTCTGCAGCACATAGGTGCGGTTGCCGTGCAACACGCCGGGGCTGCCGCGCTGCAGCGAGGCCGAATGTTTGCCGCTGTCCATGCCTTCGCCGGCGGCCTCGACGCCGATCAGGCGTGTGGCCTCGTGGGCGATGTAGGGGTGGAAGATGCCCATGGCGTTGCTGCCGCCGCCGACGCAGGCAATCACCGCGTCGGGCTGTTTGCCGCCGGTCATCTCCGGCATCTGCACCAGGCATTCCTCGCCGATCACGCTCTGGAAGTCACGCACCATCATCGGGTAGGGGTGCGGGCCGGCCACGGTGCCGATGATGTAGAAGGTGTTGTCCACATTGGCGACCCAGTCGCGCATGGCCTCGTTGAGCGCGTCCTTCAGCGTCCTGCTGCCCGACTCGACCGGCACCACGGTGGCGCCCAGCAGCTTCATGCGGTAGACGTTGGGGCTCTGGCGCTTGACGTCTTCGCTGCCCATGTAAACCACACATTCGAGGCCGTAACGCGCGCAGATGGTGGCGGTGGCCACGCCGTGCTGGCCGGCGCCGGTTTCGGCGATGATGCGCGGCTTGCCCATGCGTTTGGCCAGCATGGCCTGGCCGATGGTGTTGTTGATCTTGTGCGCGCCGGTGTGGTTGAGGTCCTCGCGCTTGAGGTAGATCTGCGCGCCGCCCTGTTCACGGCTGGTGCGCGCCGCATGGTAAATCGGTGAAGGCCGTCCCACAAAATGCGCGAGCTCGTACTGGAATTCCGCCAGGAACTCCGGGTCGTGCTGGTACTTCGCATACGCAGCCTTGAGTTCGTTGATCGCGTGGGTCAGTGTTTCGGAGACAAAACTGCCGCCGTAAATCCCGAAGTGGCCCGTGGTGTCAGGTTGTTGGTAGTCGTACATGGTGTCCTGCAAGTAAGTCGTCGGCAGCGCGAACGGCTGCGACGAAATGATGAATCCTGTCGGCGCTTTTGATTCCTTTCGAAATCTCGACGCCCGAACTGACATCGACGGCCAGCGTTTTACAACGCGGCCGCACTTGCAAAATGCCATCGGTCACATTTGCAGGTGTGAGTCCACCAGACAAAACGAGGTGAGCGTTGACGCTTGGAGGAAGAAGTGACCAATTGAATGTTTTTCCGCCGCCCCCGAATCCGTCGACATGGGCGTCGAGCAGGATGGCCTGGGCGGCTTTGAAATCTTGGGCGTATTTTACGAGATCGAAGAGAGGGCCACCAGATGTGGGGACTTCCAGGGGAATACGCGCGGCGCGCAGGAAGGGCCGTCCTGCTGCGATGCAGGTTTCGGGCGTTTCATCTCCATGGAACTGCAGCAGCGCCGCCGGCAGCAGGGCGCAGGCTGCCGCGATGGCCTCTGCAGTTTCATTCACGAACAGCAGCACCGGCGTCACAAAAGGCGGCAAACGGCGCGCCAGTTCGGCGGCGCGTTCGGCGCTGACAAATCGCGGGCTGGGCGCGTACATCACAAAACCGACCGCATCGGCACCTGCGGCCACCGCCGCGTCCACGTCTTCCTCACGCGTCAGGCCGCAGATCTTGATGCGGGTTCTCTGGGCCTCCACGCTTGTCACTGCGTGTACTGCGCTGCCCCCCGAGGGGGCCCTCGCGCCTTGGGGCGGCCCGGCGTCGCTCAAGACGGGTTTTGCGTGAGGCTGTTTGGCAGTCATGGGAGCCAATCATAGGCTGGTGTGCGCTCTGGTAACCCATAGGCGGCGTCATACCTGGGCCCGAGGAAGTACAGCCCGTCCGGCGAAAACGTGGGCGCGGCCACGTCGCGGCGGCGCGCGTCGCGCACCTCGGCCATCCAGCCGGGCGCTTGCTGGCCCTGGCCGATGGTGAGCAGGCAACCCATGATGTTGCGGATCATGTGGTGCAAAAAGGCATTGGCCTCGAACTCGAAACGCCAGTAAGCGGCGCGTTGCGAGATCTCGATGCGCGTGATGGTCTTGACCGGGGTTTTGGCCTGGCACTGGGCGGCGCGGAAGGACGAAAAGTCATGTTCGCCGACCAGGTGGGTGATGGCTTCGCGCATGGCCGCAAGGTCGAGCGGGCGATAGACCCAGCCGACGCGGCCGGCCTCGACGCTGGGGCGCACCGGCGACGCCAGCAGCACATAGGCATAACGCCGGCTGGTGGCGCTGCCGCGGCAGTGGAACGTATCAGGCACCTCACGCGCCCATTGGACGGCGATGTCGCGCGGCAGAACGGCATTGGTGCCGCGCACCCAGGAGGGCAGCTCGCGGGCCAGGGCCGTGTCGAAGTGAACCACCTGCATCAGCGCATGTACACCGGCGTCGGTGCGCCCGGCGCACAGCGTGCGTATCGGCTGGTCGGCGAACTTGCCGAGCGCCTTCTCGAGCTGGTCCTGCACGGTTTTGCCCGACAGCTGGCTCTGCCAGCCCTCGTAGGCACCGCCGTTGTAACTCAAGCCCAGAGCGATCCTCACGGGCGGCTCCCAGGGAGACGGTACAACCGTGTCAGGCCAGGGCGTTCAGGAAAGCCTGGGCCTTGGCCTTGAGCGAACCGCTCGACTGTGCCACCACTTCCTCGGCCAGGGAGCGCGCGCCATCGGTGTCGCCGATGGCACGGAATTCCTCGGCCAGCGCGAACTTGGTCTCGAGCGGGTCTTCCAGATCCATCGCCGAGGCCGAAGCCGCGGCCGGCGCCGGCGCTGCCGCAATCGCCGGGCTCTCGGTGGTCGGGCTGTCCAGGTCCAGCGAGAGTGCGCCCATGTCGAACTCGAGCATGCCGCCGGAGGTATCCAGCGGTGTGGCTGCCGTCGTGACGGCCGGCTCGTCGGTGCTGAAGCTCAGGCCGGCGTCCATGACCGGCAGCGGCGCCGGGGCGGGCGCGGGCGGCGGTGGGGCCACAGGCGGCATGGAAAAGGAGGCCGCGCTGAAGTCCATGCTGTTGTCGACCGGCGGAGGCGACACCACAGGCGGCATGGCCAGTGTCTGCTCGGTGCGGGCGACTGGCGCAGGCGCAGGGATGGGCGCGGGAGCCGGGGCTGGAGCCGGCGGAGCTGGCTCCTCGTCGCCCAGTGAAAAGTCCAGGTCCAGGTCGAAATCCACGGCGGAGTCTTTCGGCTCGGGAGTGGGCTGCAGTGGCTGGGGGCTGGTCTGGGTGGTGAACGAGGCGCTGGCCAGACCTGCCGCCGCGGCCGCGCCTAGCGCTGCTGGGGGCTGGCCGTCAGGCTGGTACATGGGGTTGGCGGGGTCGAGTTCACGGCCCATTTCGGCCATGTGTGCCCATTCCACGCCCTGGCCGCGGGTCAGGTTGTAGGCCTCGGCCGCCACGGTGGCAAAGGCGGCCGCATCACGCCGTTTTGCATAAATTTCCATCAGCTTGGCATGGATGGCGATGCGGGTCGGGCTGATGCGAATGGCTTCCTTGAGGATTTCCTCAGCCTGCAGGTCGCGGCCGTAGGCCAGGTAAACGTCAGCTTCTGCCACCGGGTCGACGTCGCCAGCGGCGTCAAGCTGGCTCGGCGAATACACCATGGACGAGCCGGTGACATTGGCTTCATTGGTGTCTATGCGCTGGCCGCCGCTGGCGCCGAAAAAAGAATCCGGCTGCAGTCTGCTTTCGAGGAAGGAGCTGTCGACCGCGACAGCATTTTTGCGCTGGCGCGCGCGGTAGACGATCAGACCGATCAACAGCAGCAGCAGGGCTGCGCCGCCGACCAGGATCAGCGGATTTTCGAGCAGTTCGTCGATCAGGCTGGGTTCCGGCGGAGGCGGTGGCGGCACGACCACCGGTTTTTTCACCGGGGCCGGTGCGGAGACTGGCGCACTGGCTGCCGGTGCGACGCTGGCCGCAGCATCGGCGGCGGGTGCAGACGCGCTGATGGCCGGGCTGGCTGCGGCGGCGGCGCTGCTGGCCGGAGCCGCTGGTGAAACGGCGGCCGGTGCAGAAGGGGAAGCGCCGGACAGACCGGGGCTGGGCAGGGCCACACCCGGTGCCGGGGTGGCCGGCGCGGCAGGCGCAGCGGGCGCCGCAGCCGCGGAAGGCGTGGACGGGGCGCCGAGCTTGTTCAGGTCGCTGATGTTTTTGGACAGTTCGGCCACACGTGCGGCGGCCTCTTTGGCCTGGCGCTCCTGCGCAATTTTTTCTTCGGCGGCGACCTTGCTCTGGACCGCGCCTTTGGACAGGGTCAGCTTGTCGGGCGTGGCGGCGGCGGGCGCCTTGTCTTCCACCTTGGCCTGCACCTGGCCGGTGGCCTGGCGGTCGGCGCCGGTGGTCTGGGTCGGCGGTGCGCTGTCAGCCAGCTTGCGGCGGAACGCATTGAAATCCCGGCTTTGCGCAACGATGGTGCGGCTGGCTTCGCCGGCAGAAACGGATTCAACTTGGTCGGCACCCGGCACTTCCAGCACGGCGCCGGCTTTCAGGCGGTTGACGTTGCCGTCAATAAAGGCATCAGGGTTGCTGCGCAACAGGGCGACCAGCATCTGGTCCAGCGAAACACTGGCGGGTTTGGTTTGCGCCGCGATCTTGCCGGCGGTATCGCCGGCCTTGACGGTGACGGTTTCGCCGCCGGGCGACGGTGCCCGGCTGGCGGCGACGGCTGGTGCAGGCGGTGGCGCGCTGGGCCGGACCGCGGGCGCCGGCATGACGGCCGGCGGGCTGGGGGGTGAATAAGGCACGGCGGCCGGTGCAGGTGCCGGCGGCAAGGTGGCGACCGGTGCCGGCGGACGCGACACCATGGGCGCGGTCGGGGCCGGCATGGGCTGCGCAGCCGCACGCAGGTTGGGCGGGTCGAACAGCATCGTGTAGTCACGCACGATGCGCCCGGATGCCCAGCGGGCTTCCAGGATCAGGTCGACAAAAGGTTCGCTGACGGGCCTGTCGCTGGACAGGCGCAGGTAGGACCGGCCGTCCGGGCGCCGTTGCAGGCTGATCTGCATGTTGGTGACGGCGGCGCTGTATTCGAGACCGGCGGCCTTGAAGGCGTCGACGCTGGCCACGCTGGCGCGCAGGCTGGCGGCTTCTTCGGCGTTGATTTCAGGGATGTCGATCTCGGCGCGCAGCGGCTCTCCGAGGGCAGACTGGACGGTAACCCGGCCCAGACCGAGGGCCTGGACCTGCAAACTGGTGAACGTGCCGGCCAGGGCAATGGCGGCTGCGACCGCACCGAGACGCCAAGGGTGAGGATGATTCATGGGAATGTGAGCCTCCGGTGCTCGATCTGCATCAAATTTTATTCTGCTGTTCCGCACAAAAACCCCTGCGCTAATTTTCGATAAATAACATTAACATCAAGGGATTAGGCTGACAAGCTAAGACAGCACTTAAGTTTTGACACGCGGGGTTAGCATCAACTTACAAGTTTCGGTTGTTGTCTGACGACAACGTCTCGTCACAAGTAGTTACGGATGGAGCTGCTCAAATGAAACGGGCCGCAGCGCTGTGCGGCCCGTGTTTTTATGCCTGGAGCAGGATGCGCAACATGCGGCGCAGCGGCTCGGCAGCGCCCCACAGCAGCTGGTCGCCGACCGTAAAGGCGCCCAGGTAGTCGGGGCCCATGGCCAGCTTGCGCAGGCGGCCGACCGGGATGCCCATGGTGCCGGTCACGGCGACCGGCGTCAGGTCGGTGATGCTGGCTTCGCGCGTGTTCGGCACAACCCGCACCCATTCGTTGTCGGCCGCGATCATGGCCTCGATGTCGGCCAGCGGCACGTCTTTCTTCAGTTTGAAGGTCAGCGCCTGGCTGTGGCAACGCATCGCGCCTATGCGCACGCAAAAGCCGTCGACCGGTGTTTCGGCGGTGCCGAAGCTGGCGCCCTGGCCGAGGATCTTGTTGGTTTCGGCGCCGCCCTTCCATTCTTCCTTGCTCATGCCGTTGCCGAGGTCCTTGTCGATCCAGGGGATCAGCGAGCCACCCAGCGGCACGCCGAAGTTACTCATCTCCGACGGCGACAGCGACTGCTGTTTCGCCAGCACCCTGCGGTCGATTTCCAGGATCGCCGATTTCGGGTCGTCCAGCAGCGCGCGCACCTCGGCGTTGAGCGTGCCGTACTGGGTCAGCAGTTCACGCATGTGCTGCGCGCCGCCGCCGGACGCGGCCTGGTAGGTCATCGAGGTCATCCACTCGACCAGGCCGGCCTTGTACAGTGCGCCCACCCCCATCAGCATGCAGCTCACGGTGCAGTTGCCGCCTATCCAGTTCTTGCCACCCTTGGCCAGCGCGGTCTGGATCACCGGCAGGTTGACCGGGTCCAGCACGATGATGGCGTCGTCGTTCATGCGCAGGGTGGAGGCGGCGTCTATCCAGTGGCCGGTCCAGCCGGCGGCGCGCAGCTTGGGATAGACCTCGGAGGTGTAGTCGCCGCCCTGGGCCGTCAGGATCACGTCACACTTCTTCAGGGCCTCGATGTCAAAGGCGTCTTTCAGTGTGGTTTCGTTTTTGGCCTGCGCCGGGGCCTTGCCGCCGGCGTTGGAGGTCGAAAAGAAGACCGGCTCGATCAGGTCGAAGTCGCCCTCGGCTTGCATGCGGTCGATCAGCACCGAGCCGACCATGCCGCGCCAGCCGACGAGTCCCGTGAGATTGCCCTTGAGTTTCATGATGCGCCCTTCAAAAAGTCAAAAATGAAGCTTTTTGGCCCGGCTCATCGGGCCGGACAGGGCACGACGAACCAGGCTTGCTAGCCTTTAATGGTGGTCGTTTTGGTGGTCTGGGTCGAAACCGGCGCCGCGACGGTCGCGCGCGAAGCGGCGACGAGGCGGATGACAGCGGGGTTTTGACGCATGGGTCTATTGTAATCACGGCCGGCCGGACCGGCGCTGCGCTGCAGCATTTGCCGGCCCGGTCTGTGGCTGCCGGCCAACGCCGCGGCGCTGGCCGGCCTGTCTTCAGGACTGGCCGAGGGCCTTCACGACCGCATCACCCATCTGCACCGTGCCGACTTTGGTCGTGCCCTCGCTGTAGATGTCGGGCGTGCGCAGGCCTTGCGTCAGCACCGCGTCCACGGCTTTTTCGATGCGGACGGCCGCTTCGGCCTGGTTCAGGCTGAAACGCAGCATCATGGCCGCGCTCAGGATGGTGGCCAGCGGATTGGCCACGCCCTTGCCGGCGATGTCGGGCGCGCTGCCGTGGCTGGGCTCGTACAGGCCCTGGTTCTTCGTGTTCAGGCTGGCCGAGGGCAACATGCCGATGGAGCCGGTCAGCATGGCGGCGGCGTCGGACAGGATGTCGCCGAACATGTTGCCGGTCACCACGACGTCGAACTTCTTGGGGGCCTTGACCAGCTGCATCGCGGCGTTGTCCACATACATGTGGTCCAGCGCGACGTCGGGGTATTCCTTGCCGACCTCGGTCAGCACGTCTTTCCAGAGCTGGAAGGTTTCCAGCACATTGGCCTTGTCGACACTGGTCACGCGGCTGCTGCGCTTGCGCGCCGCCTGGAAGGCGACATGGGCGATGCGTTCGATCTCGGGGCGCGAATAACGCATGGTGTCGAAAGCTTCCTCGGCGCCGGGGAAGTGGCCGTCCACCGCAGTACGGCGGCCGCGCGGCTGGCCGAAGTAGATGTCGCCGGTCAGCTCGCGGATGATCAGGATGTCGAGACCCGACACCAGCTCGCGTTTCAGGCTGGAGGCGTCCACCAGCTGTGGATAACAAATCGCGGGGCGGAAGTTGGCGAACAGGCCGAGGTTTTTGCGCAGGCCCAGGATGGCCTGCTCGGGTCGCAGCGGCCGGTCCAGCGTGTCGTATTTCCAGTCGCCGACGGCGCCGAACAGGATGGCGTCCGACTCTTTCGCGAGTTTGAGCGTGGCGTCCGGCAGCGGGTGGCCGTGGGCGTCGTAGGCGACGCCGCCGACCAGCGCGGTCTCGGTTTCAAACTTCAGGTCGAGGGCCTGGAGCACCTTGACGGCCTCGGCAACAATTTCGGTGCCTATGCCGTCACCCGGGAGGATTGCGATTTTCATGTCTGGTCTTTTCTGTTTACTATGAATTTAATAGCTGCCAGCCCCCGCCGGACGGGGGCTGGATGCCGATTTTGCTTGAGATGTCAGGCGGCCAGGCGATTCGCCAGCCAGGGTTTGGCGGCCAGCCGTTCGGCTTCAAAGGCCTTGATCTTGTCGCTCTGGCGCAGTGTCAGGCCGATGTCGTCGTAGCCGCCCAGCAGGCAAAATTTCTTGAAGGCCTGCACCTCGAAGGGAATTTCTTCCCCTTGCGGCTTGATCACCACCTGGCGCTCCAGGTCGATGGTCAGCTGGTAACCGGGGAAGGCCAGCGCCTCGTCGAACAACTGGCCGACCTGGGCCTCGCTGAGCACGATGGGCAGCAGGCCGTTCTTGAAGCTGTTGTTGAAAAAGATGTCGGCATAACTGGGCGCGATGATGGCGCGAAAGCCGTACTGGTCGAGCGCCCAGGGCGCGTGTTCGCGCGAGGAGCCGCAGCCGAAGTTCTTGCGCGCCAGCAGGATGGACGCGCCCTTGTAGCGCGGCTGGTTCAGCACGAAGTCGGGGTTGGGGCGGCGGCTGGCCGGGTCCTGGCCGGGAAAGCCGGCGTCCAGGTAGCGCCACTCGTCGAACAGATTCGGGCCGAAACCGGTCTTGCGTATGGACTTGAGGAACTGCTTGGGGATGATGGCGTCGGTGTCGACGTTCTCGCGGTCCATGGGAGCGACCAGGCCTTTGTGAACGGTGAATTTCTGCATGATGGACTTTCTTTATCCGTTCGCCCTGAGCTTGTCGAAGGGGCAGTTGTTGACAAGCGCTGAGCAAGTGAAGAAGGCTTCGACAGGCTCAGCCCGAACGGTTGGGGTGGGTGGTTTTAAGCAAACTTTCGGATATCGACGAAATGGCCGTGCACGGCGGCAGCGGCGGCCATCGCCGGGCTGACCAGGTGGGTGCGGCCACCGGCGCCCTGCCGGCCTTCGAAGTTGCGGTTGGACGTCGAGGCGCAGCGCTCGCCGGGCTCGAGACGGTCGGCGTTCATGGCCAGGCACATGGAGCAGCCGGGCTCGCGCCACTCGAAGCCTGCGGCGACAAAAATCTTGTCCAGGCCTTCGCGCTCGGCCTGCTCCTTGACCAGGCCGGAGCCGGGCACCACCATGGCCAGCTTCACATTGCCGGCGACCTTCTGGCCTATCTTCTGCACCATGGCGGCGGCTTCGCGCATGTCCTCGATGCGGCTGTTGGTGCAGGAGCCGATAAACACCTTGTCGACCAGGATGTCGTTGATGGCCTTGCCGGGCTGCAGGCCCATGTAAGTCAGTGCACGCTCGATGGCGTCGCGCTTGTTGGCGTCTTTTTCCTTGTCGGGATCGGGCACGCGGTCGTCAATGGACAGCACCATCTCGGGCGAGGTGCCCCAGGTGACCTGCGGGCGGATCTGCGCGGCGTCGAGTTTGACCACGGTGTCGAACTTCGCGTCGGGGTCGGACTGCAGCGTGTTCCAGTATTTCACCGCCTGGTCCCATTCGACGCCGGTGGGCGCCAGCGGACGGCCCTTGACGTAGGCGATGGTTTTTTCGTCCACCGCGACCAGGCCGGCCCGGGCGCCGGCTTCGATCGCCATGTTGCAGACCGTCATGCGGCCTTCCATGCTGAGCGCGCGAATCGCCGGACCGCCGAACTCGATGGTGTAGCCGGTGCCGCCTGCGGTACCGATTTTTCCGATGATGGCCAGCACGATGTCCTTGCCGGTCAGGCCGGGCGCGAGTTTGCCGTCCACATACACCAGCATGTTTTTGGCTTTTTTGGCCAGCAGGGTTTGCGTGGCCATCACGTGTTCGACCTCGCTGGTGCCTATGCCGTGCGCCAGCGCGCCGAAGGCGCCGTGGGTCGAGGTGTGCGAGTCGCCGCAGACCACGGTCATGCCGGGCAGGGTGGCGCCGCTTTCGGGGCCGATCACGTGCACGATGCCCTGGCGCTTGGACAGGAAGGGGAAGTAGGCGGCCGCGCCGAACTCGGCGATGTTGCTGTCCAGCGTGGTGATCTGTTCCTTGCTGACCAGGTCGGTGATGCCGTCGTAGCCGAGCTCCCAGCCGGTGGTCGGCGTGTTGTGGTCGGCGGTGGCGACGATGGAGCTGATGCGCCAGACCTTGCGGCCGGCTTCGCGCAGGCCTTCAAACGCCTGCGGGCTGGTGACCTCGTGCACCAGGTGCCGGTCGATGTAGAGGATGGCGGTGCCGTCTTCCTCGTTGTGGACGACGTGTTCGTCCCAGATCTTGTCGTAAAGGGTGCGTCCCATGTGTTTTCCTTCGTGGTGCTTGGCTGATTTTAGTGAAGAGCTGCTCTAGCCCGCGGCGGTGGCGGGGCTGGTGCTGCCGGCCGTGAGGTGATCGACCAGCAGGCGGGCCGTGACCGGCAGGCTGGAAAAATCGCGCGCCACCAGTTCGATCTGGCGCGTCGCCCAGGGGTTGGTCAGGGCCACGGCTTCGAGTTCACCGACGCCGTGCATGAGTTCGAACGCGCGTTGCGGCATCACGCCCACGCCCAGGCGGTTGTGGATCATGCGGCACATGGCGTCCAGGCCGGTCACATGGATGCGCAATTTGATGGTGCGGCCGGCCAGCGCCGCGGCGTCGCGCATCGCCAGGTAAATCGAGCTGTTCGAATGCAGGCCCACATGGTCGAAGTCCAGCGTGTCCTCGAACGCAATCGTGTCCTGCTCGCCCAGCGCATGGCCGCGCGGCACGATCAGCACCAGCCTGTCCTGGCGGTAGGGCTGGGACTGCAGGTCGCCGATGCCGTCGGCGGTGTTGCAGATGCCGAGGTCGGCCGCGCCTTCCTGCACCGCGCGCACGACCTCGGTGCTCAGGTGTTCCTCGAGGTCGATCTTGACCTCGGGATGTTGTGCCGTGAAGGCGCCCAGGTCTTCCGGCAGGAACTGCACGATGGCCGAGATGCTGGCGTGCACCCGCACATGGCCGCGCACGCCGGCTGCGTATTCGCTGAGTTCGCCCTGCATCTTCTCGAGGCTGTAGAGCACCGAACGCGCATGGTGCAGCAGGCTTTGCCCGGCCGGTGTCAGGTCGACGCCGCGCGTGTGGCGGTACAGCAGGGGCGTGTCGAGTGCGGCTTCGAGGTCCGACAGGCGCTTGCTGACGGCCGAGGCGGCGATGAATTCGCGCTCCGCCGCCTTGCCGATGCTGCCGAGCTCACACACCGCCACAAACAGTTGCAGCGAGGTCAGGTCGATTCGGCGGGCGAAGTTGCGTTCGGAACTTTTCATGGGCAAAGTCATCGCGGTGGACGATGAATATGCCATTTTCGTCGCATGCGTATGTTTTTGCCATCGTGAAATACGATGGCTGACATGCCTGCCGCGGTGCGCGCCGGCCGTGAACCGTTAATTTCAAGCCATTTTGGCCTCTGGCCCCCGCCAGCCGTGGTTTGTATGCTATCAAAGAAATAGCAAAACAGCTCAGCCGGCGATTTTTCCCGGATCCAGTTCCCGGACCCGCGGATCGACGTTGTAACCACCGAACTCGGTGTAACGCAGCAAATGGCGGTCGCAGCGGCTGCAGTGCCAGACATCGCAGCGGTTGCAGGGGAAAAAGGCCGGTGCCACCGGGGCCTCGGGCGAGTCGTAACGCGTGCCTTCCGGGTGGAACTCTTCCAGCGTGGGCTCGTCGACGGCCGGGTCGCGCAAGGTGGCGACCTGCGTCATCTGCCCAGCTTCCCAGCGGTACTCGGCCAGGCTTTCCCAGCCGGCGCAGGCGCCGAGGGCGCAGCTGCAGGCGCGCGCTGGCGCGCTGCCGGCCAGCGCCGCACGCAGTTCATCAGCGGTTTTCAGGAGTTTCACAGCGGGCTCCGGCAAGACATCAAAAAGCCCGCCGGTGTTGCCACGGGCGGGCCGTATTCAGGCATGCAGGCAGCTCAACGCGACTTCAGCGGCTTGACGTTGCGGGTCACCGAGCCGTCGAACAGCTGGCGCGGGCGGCCAATCTTGTACTCGGGGTCGCCGATCATTTCGTTGAGCTGGGCGATCCAGCCGACGGTGCGGGCCAGCGCAAAAATCGCGGTGAACAGCGGCACCGGGATGCCGATGGCGCGCTGCACGATGCCGGAGTAGAAGTCGACGTTGGGGTAGAGCTTGCGCGAGACGAAGTAGTCGTCTTCCAGTGCGATTTTTTCCAGCGCCATGGCCAGCTTGAACAGCGGGTCGTTTTCCAGGCCCATCTCCTGCAGCACTTCCTTGCAGGTTTCCTGCATCAGTTTGGCGCGCGGGTCGTAGTTCTTGTAGACGCGGTGGCCGAAGCCCATCAGCTTGACGCCGGAGTTCTTGTCCTTGACCTGCTTGATGAAGTCGCCGATTTTTTCGATGCCGCCGTTTTTCTGGATGTCGCCCAGCATGTTGAGCGCCGCTTCGTTGGCGCCGCCGTGGGCCGGGCCCCAGAGGCAGGCCACACCCGCGGCAATCGCCGCAAACGGGTTGGTGCCGGACGAGCCGCACAGGCGCACGGTCGAGGTCGAGGCGTTCTGCTCGTGATCCGCATGCAGGATGAAGATGCGGTCCAGCGCGCGTTCGAGCACCGGGTTGACCTTGTACTCCTCGCAGGGCGTGGCAAACATCATGTGCAGGAAGTTGCCGGCGTAGCTCAGGTCGTTCTTGGGGTACATGTAGGGCTGGCCCACGGTGTACTTGTAAGCCATGGCGACCAGCGTCGGCATCTTGGCAATCAGGCGGATCGCCGAAATGTCGCGGTGCTCGGGATTGGTGATGTCGGTGCTGTCATGGTAGAAGGCCGACAGCGCGCCGACCAGGCCGGTCATGATGGCCATCGGGTGCGCATCACGGCGGAAGCCGCGCAGGAAAAACTGCATCTGCTCGTTGACCATGGTGTGGTTGGTCACGCGGCCGGTGAAGTCCTTCTTCTGCTCGGCGTTCGGCAGCTCTCCGTACAGCAGCAGGTGGCAGGTTTCCATGTAGTCGCAGTTGGTGGCCAGCTGCTCGATCGGGTAACCGCGGTACAGCAGTTCGCCCTTGTCGCCGTCGATGTAGGTGATGGCCGACTGGCAGGAAGCGGTCGACAGGAAGCCCGGGTCATAGGTGAACATGCCGGTCTGCGCATACAGCTTGCGGATATCGACCACATCGGGGCCGACCGTGCCCTGGTAGACCGGAAGTTCGACACTGGGGCTGCCGTTGCTGAAGGAGAGGGTGGCTTTGTTGTCAGCGAGTTTCATTTCCAATTTCTTTCTAGGTCAATAAGGCTTCAGGGCGCGCGTGGTGTGCGCATGAGGGCCAGCACTTCCCTGGCTTCGGCGGTCGATGCACTGATGGCTGAAAGCTGGTCAGGCTCTTTACGTTTTAGCAGCAAATCAAGCAGGTCGTTGTCGGACAGGTCCATTAAATCATCGAGACCTTTGGCCTGCCTGACGGTCAGGCCGGCTTCGTATTTCCCGAAGAAGCGCTCCACAAACAAGTCATTCTCGAGCAGGCCGCGGCGGCAGCGCCACTTGAGCTTGCTCAGGGCGCGTACGCCGAGAAGTTCATCGCTTGCATTCATGGTCAGACCGTACGGAGCACCATCATTTCCTTGATCTTGCCGATGGCCTTGCTCGGGTTCAGACCCTTGGGGCAGACGTCCACGCAGTTCATGATGGTGTGGCAGCGGAACAGGCGGTAGGGGTCTTCGAGGTTGTCCAGGCGCTCGGCCGTGGCCTCGTCGCGGCTGTCGGCGATGAAGCGGTAAGCCTGCAGCAGGCCGGCCGGGCCGACAAACTTGTCCGGGTTCCACCAGAAGCTGGGGCAGCTGGTCGAGCAGCTGGCGCACAGGATGCACTCGTACAGGCCGTTGAGCTCGTCGCGCTCCTCGGGGCTCTGCAGGCGTTCCTTCTCGGGCGGGACGTTGTCGTTGATCAGGTAGGGCTTGATCGAGTTGTACTGCTTGAAGAAATCCGTCATGTCGACGATCAGGTCGCGCACCACCGGCAGGCCGGGCAGCGGTTTCAGCACGATGGTGCCCTTGAGCGTGTTCATGTTGGTCAGGCAGGCCAGGCCGTTCTTGCCGTTGATGTTCATCGCATCGGAGCCGCACACGCCTTCGCGGCAGGAACGGCGGAAGCTGATGCTCGGATCCTGCGCCTTGAGTTTCATCAGCGCGTCCAGCAGCATGCGCTCATGGCCGTCGAGCTCGACCTCGATGGTCTGCATGTAGGGCTTGGCGTCGGTGTCCGGGTCGTAGCGGTAGATCTGGAAAGTGCGTTTGGTCATGAGGTTCTCGCTTCGTGGGGGGGGCGCAGGCCGGCCTGGGTTCAGAACGTGCGGGTTTTCAGCGGCACGGAATCGACCGTCAGCGGTTTCATCTGCACCGGCTTGTAGGCCAGGCGGTTGCCTTCGCTGTACCACAGCGTGTGTTTGTGCCAGTCGGTGTCGTTACGGCCGTTCGGGTGTTCGGGCGTGTCGCCGTAATCGTCGACCGAATGAGCGCCGCGGCTTTCCTTGCGGGCGGCGGCCGACACGATGGTGGCCTGCGCGGCCTCGATCAGGTTCTCGACTTCGAGCGCCTCGATGCGCGCGGTGTTGAAGATCTTCGACTTGTCCTTCAGGCCGATGTTGGCGACACGGTCGCGCATCGCGGCGATCTTGCTCACGCCTTCGTCGAGGATGGCCTGGGTGCGGAACACACCGGCGTGCTGCTGCATGGCGGCGCGCAAATCGTTGGCCACGTCCTGCGCGTATTCGCCGCCGGTGGCGTTGTCCAGGCGCGCAATGCGGGCCAGGGTTTTGTCGGCGGCGTCGGCCGGCAGCGGCTTGTGGCTGGTGCTCTTGGCGTATTCGACGATGTGGTTGCCGGCGGCCCGGCCGAAGACCAGCAGGTCCAGCAGCGAGTTGGTGCCCAGTCGGTTCGCGCCGTGCACACTCACGCAGGAACACTCGCCCACCGCATACAGGCCGTTAACCACCTGGCTCTTGTTATCCGCATCCTGTGTCACGACCTGGCCGTGGATGTTGGTCGGGATGCCGCCCATCTGGTAGTGGATGGTCGGCACCACCGGAATCGGTTCCTTGGTGATGTCGACATTGGCAAAGTTGTGGCCGATCTCGAACACCGAGGGCAGGCGTTTCATGATGGCGTCCACGCCCAGGTGCGTCATGTCCAGCAGGATGTAGTCCTTGTTGGGTCCGCAGCCGCGGCCTTCCTTGATTTCCTGGTCCATCGAGCGCGAGACGAAGTCGCGCGGTGCCAGGTCCTTCAGCGTCGGCGCATAACGTTCCATGAAACGCTCGCCGTCGCTGTTGCGCAGGATCGCGCCTTCGCCGCGGCAGCCTTCGGTCAGCAACACGCCGGCGCCGGCCACACCGGTCGGGTGGAACTGCCAGAACTCCATGTCCTCCAGCGGGATGCCGGCGCGCGCGGCCATGCCCAGGCCGTCGCCGGTGTTGATGAAGGCGTTGGTCGATGCCGCAAAAATGCGGCCGGCGCCGCCGGTGGCCAGCATCGTGGTTTTGGCCTCGAAGATGTGGACGTCGCCGGTTTCCATCTCGATCGCGGAAACACCCACGACATCACCGTCGGCATCGCGGATCAGGTCCAGCGCCATCCATTCGACGAAGAAGCTGGTTTTTTCCTTGACGTTCTGCTGGTACAGCGTGTGCAGCATGGCGTGGCCGGTGCGGTCGGCCGCGGCGCAGGCGCGCTGCACCGGCTTTTCACCGTAGTTGGCGGTGTGGCCGCCGAAAGGGCGCTGGTAAATCGTGCCGTCCGGGTTGCGGTCGAAGGGCATGCCCATGTGCTCGAGGTCGTACACCACCTTGGGCGCTTCGCGGCACATGAACTCGATCGCGTCCTGGTCGCCGAGCCAGTCGGAGCCCTTGACCGTGTCGTAGAAGTGGTAGTGCCAGTTGTCCTCGGACATGTTGCCGAGCGAGGCGCCGATGCCGCCCTGGGCCGCCACGGTGTGCGAACGGGTCGGGAACACCTTGGAGAGCACGGCGACGTTCAGGCCGGCACGCGCCAGCTGCAGCGAGGCGCGCATGCCGGAGCCGCCGGCGCCGACGATCACCACGTCGAATTTTCGTTTGGGAAGCTGGGAAGTAGCAGTCATGATTTTTCAGGGTCTCGATGGTCGGGTGCAGCCGGGATGGGCTTGAAGGCTGGGGATTACAGGCGCCACAGCACCTGGATGCCCCAGCCGGCGCAGGCCAGCAGCCAGACGATGGTGAACACTTCCAGCGACAGGCGCAGCCAGACCGGCTTGACGTAGTCCATCCAGACGTCGCGCATGCCGACCCAGACGTGGTACAGCAGGGCCAGGATGACGGTAAAGGTCAGCACCTTCATCCACTGCGCCGAGAAAATGCCGGCCCACAGGTCGTAACCGATGGGGCCCTTGCTGAAAATGAGCTGGGCCAGCAGCAGCAAGGTGAAGAGCGCCATCAGGGCGGCGGTGATGCGCTGGCTGAGCCAGTCGCGCAGGCCGTAGTGGGCGCCGACCACCAGGCGTTTGGAGCCGTAATTCACGGACATAAGGTGCTCCTTGTTGTTATTGATTAATAGAGGCCGAACAGCTTGGCGCCCAGCACCAGCGTCAGCAGAATGCTCAGGGCCAGCGTGATCAGTGCGGTGCTTTTGCCGAACTCATTGCTCAGGGCGTGTGTCGCGTCCATGTAGAGGTGGCGCAGGCCGGCAATGAAATGGTGCAGATAGGCCCAGATCAGTGCCAGCGCGACCAGCTTCCAGATGAAGCCGGGCAGGCCCAGCATGCCAATGTTGAACGCGGCCTTGAACTTCTCGAAGGAGATTTCCGAGGAAATCGAGGTGTCGAACATCCAGATGATGAAAGGCATCAGCAAAAACATGATGACGCCGCTGGCGCGGTGCAGGATGGAGACCCAGGCTGCCGGCGTCATGCGGTAGGTGGTCAGGTCCGTGAAGGCGTTGATGTTGCGGAACTCAGGCCGCTTGGGACGCTGTTTGGATGCCAGCTCGGTCATTGTTTGGCTTTCGTGGGAGGTCTGGTGACTTGTCTGGTAACTGCTTGGTAACTGCGTTGCAATTACAAGTAAAAACATGCGAATTCTATTGCAACGCAGCATCGATCCTGTTCTGCGCCCCGCATGTCCGGAACATTTTGTCGGAAAAAACGGCTTTGCCCCCCGGATCTGGGCCATTGGCGTGAAATGAAGCGCGAAGCTGACACGATGTTTACAAGTCATCGAGTGCGGCCAGCATCTGCGCGGCCCGGGCCTGTACCGCGCGCCTTTCTTCGGCGCTCATGCGTTGCAGGTTCTTGACCATCAGCGCGGTGCGCGGGTTGGCGGCCAGGGCCGGCTCGTGCCGGTCCAGGAAATTCCAGTAGAGCGTGGTCATCGGACAGGCCCTGGGCCCGGTGCGTGTCCCGGGCTCGTAACTGCAGCCGCTGCAATAGTTGCTCATGCGTTTGACATAGGCGCCGCTGGCCACATAAGGCTTGGAGGTGAAGCGCCCGCCGTTGGCAAACAGCGCCATGCCGGCGGTATTGGGCAGTTCCACCCATTCGACGGCGTCGACATACACCGCGAGGTACCAGTCGCACAGGGCTTGCGGCTGGATCTCGGCCGTGATGCCGAACATGCCGGTGACCATCAGGCGCTGGATGTGGTGCGAGTAGCCGTTGGCCAGGGTCTGGCTGATGCACTGGCGCATGCAGTTCATGCGGGTGTCACCGGTCCAGTACCAGGCCGGCAGGGGCTGCTGGTGGCCGAAATGGTTGTCGCTCTTGAGGGCCGGCATGTCCAGGAAGTAGACGCCGCGCATGAACTCGCGCCAGCCCAGCACCTGGCGGATAAAACCTTCGACGCTGGCCAGGTCCAGGCCGCGCTCGCGCCAGGCCTGCTCGGCCGCGTGGATCACCTCCAGCGGGTTCAGCAGCTTGAGGTTCAGCGAGCTCGACAGCAGCGCGTGCCAGCCGAAGTCCAGATTCGTCCACATCGCGTCCTGGTGGACGCCAAAGTGGGGCAGACGATGCTCCACAAAATCGGCCAGCGCCTCCAGCGCCTGCGCGCGGGTCACCGGCCAGTTGAAGCGCTGCAGTTCGCCGGGGTGGCCGGCAAACTGGCGCTCGACCAGCGCGATCACGTCCCGGGTGATGCCGTCCTGGGCAAACACAGGGGGACGGGGTACTTGCTGCGGGCCGGAGCGGCCGAAACCCTTGCGGTTCTCGGCGTCGTAGTTCCATTGTCCGCCTGCGGGTTGGCCGTCCTTCATCAGCACCTGGTAATGCTGGCGCATGCTGCGGTAGAAAAATTCCATGCGCAGGCTGGCCGATTGGCCGGCCCACTGGCGAAAACGCCCCGGGCTGCAAAGAAAGTGCCTGTCCTCGCGCCAGTCGATGGCGGGCAGCCCGCCGGTGCTGAAGGCGGCATCCAGGCTGTGCCGGACCCGCAGGTCGCCTGGCGCCACGCCGATGACGCGCTGCGGCTGGTGCTGCGTCATGGCGGCCAGCAGGCCGTGGGCCAGCGTGGCATCGGCCTGCTGATCCAGCGCCCGGTAACAGAGCGGCCAGCCGCGTTGGGACAGGGCCTGCGCGAAATGCCGCATGGCCGAGAGAAACAGCACCGTGCGCGCCTTGTGCGACCAGACGTGGGTGGACTCCTCGCTGGCCTCGATCATCAACACCACGTCCTGGCCGGCATCAAAACCGTCAAAGGCCGAGGAGTCTTCGTCGAGCTGGTCACCCAGAATCAGCACGAGATGACGGCACGGTTTGAATTTCATACCGGCAATTCTAAATTGTGACTGATTGGTATTTTTTTGCAGCAGGACTTAACCGGGTCCGGGTTGCGGTTTTGCGGCGCTCGGTTTGCCTGAACGGCAAGCCTGCGAGCAATATTTGACGGCTTCCCAGTTTTTGGCCCAGCTTTTGCGCCAGACCATCTCGCGTCCACACACGCTGCAGGGTTTGCGCGGCAAGGCTGCCTTGTTGCCCCTGAATCCCATGGTTCAACTGAGGGTGTTGTGGTAGTGGTGCGTGTCGGTGCGGTAGTAGCCGCGGCGCAGTTCCATGGGCACGTCGTTGTAGGTGTAGGCGATCCGTTCCACACTCAGCAGCGGCGTGCCGCGCTCTACTTTCAGGAGCAGCTCACGCCCGTCCGACGCGGGATCGGCCCGGATTTTCTCGTCGGCGCGGACCATGCGCACGTTGAACTCGGTTTCGAACAGCGCGTACATCGGGCCGTGGTAATCGGCCAGCCGTTCGGCGGTCAGGCCCTTGAAGGGCGCGGCCGGCAGCCAGATGTCTTCCAGGATGGTCGGGATGCCCGCAAAACTGAGCACACGGCGCGCATGCAGCACCGCATCGCCGGTGCGCAAGGCCAGGATGCGCGCAATCTCGGCGCTGGCGCGCGCGCGTTTGCAGTCGATGATGTCGCGCTGGGCCGGGCCTTCGCTGCCCGGCGTGCCGCTGTCGGGCACCAGCTTGAGGAAGCGGAACTGCACATGCTGCTCGGCGTGGGTGGCCACAAACGTGCCCTTGCCCTGGCGGCGCACCACCAGGTGGTCGGCGGCCAGTTCGTCGATGGCCTTGCGCACCGTGCCCTGGCTCACGCGGTAACGCCCGGCCAGGTCCATCTCGGACGGAATCGCTTCGCCGGGTTTCCATTCGCCCGACTGCAGGCTTTGCAGGATCAGGCCCTTGATCTGCTGGTACAGCGGGCTGAATGCCGGCGTGGCACCTGCAAAATCATCGGCGGGCAAAGTGGGAAGGGCGGCCATGGGGTGTGTGCAATCGTTGCCGTGATCATATCTTATATAAGACATAAGACAAATTGACGCCTCAGGGTTTTCGAGCGTAAAATCCCGGGCTGAACCTACGCCAAGCCGGCCCCGCCGTGACGCAGTTCACAGGTTTTTCCGGGGGCTTCCAGCGGCGCCATCCATCGATTCACAACTTTCCTGGAGTTTTCCATCATGAGCAAAAAACCCGTCCGTGTCGCCGTCACAGGGGCCGCCGGCCAGATCGGCTACGCGCTGCTGTTCCGTATTGCCTCCGGCGAAATGCTGGGCAAGGACCAGCCGGTGATCCTGCAACTGCTGGAAGTCCCGGTCGAAGGCCCGCAAAAGGCGCTCAAGGGCGTGATGATGGAACTCGACGACTGCGCCTTCCCGCTGCTGGTCGAAATGACCGCCCACGGCGACCCCATGACCGCCTTCAAGGACGCCGACTACGCGCTGCTGGTCGGCTCGCGTCCGCGCGGCCCCGGCATGGAGCGTGCCGAACTGCTGGCCGTCAACGGCGCCATCTTCACGGCCCAGGGCAAGGCGCTCAACGCCGTCGCCAGCCGCAATGTCAAGGTGCTGGTGGTCGGCAACCCGGCCAACACCAATGCCTACATCGCCATGAAAAGCGCGCCGGACCTGCCGCGCAAGAACTTCACCGCCATGCTGCGCCTGGACCACAACCGCGCTGCCAGCCAGCTCGCCGCCAAAACCGGCAAGGCCGTGGCCGACATCGAAAAACTCACGGTCTGGGGCAACCACTCGCCGACCATGTATGCCGACTACCGTTTTGCCACCATCCAGGGCGAAAGCGTCGCCAAGATGATCAACGACCAGGACTGGAACGCCAACACCTTCCTGCCCACCGTCGGCAAGCGCGGCGCCGCCATCATCGAGGCACGCGGTTCCTCGTCGGCCGCCTCGGCTGCCAACGCCGCCATCGACCACATGCGCGACTGGGCGCTGGGCACCAACGGCAAGTGGGTCACCATGGGCATCCCCTCGGATGGCCAGTACGGCATTCCCAAGGACGTCATGTTCGGCTTTCCCGTCACCTGCGAAGGCGGCGAGTACAAGCTGGTCGAGGGCCTGGAAATCGACGCTTTCAGCCAGGAACGCATCAACAAGACGCTGGATGAACTCAAGGGCGAGCAGGACGGCGTCAAACATTTGCTCTGAAGAAACTGTCATCCCGGACTCGATCCGGGATCCATGGCTGCGTATCACGTTTCGCTGCATGGATTGCGGGTCAAGCCCGCAATGACAAAGCCCCTATGACCCACCCCCGCGACATCCTCCTTGGCGCCCAGGCGGCAGCAGGTTTTTTGCCTGTCTGTGACCATTACAGCGGCGTCGAGGCCCGGATGCGCAAAAGCCTGCAATTGCAGGCGGAGATGAGCGAAGAATTCGGCACCTGCGTGTTCGACGTGACGCTGGACTGCGAGGATGGCGCGCCGGTGGGCGGCGAAGCCGACCACGCGGCGCTGGTGGCGTCTCTGGTGGCCGGGGCCGCCAGGGACGCGCGTGTGGCGGTGCGTGTTCATGCACTCGACCATCCGGCCTTCGAGGCGGATATCGCAGCCATTGCCGGCACCGTCGGGCAGCGCCTGTGCCACCTGATGGTGCCCAAGGTCGAGTCGGTCGCCGACGTGGACCGCGTGGTGGCCGCGCTGGCGTCGGTGGCCTGTGAGGCTTTGCCCATTCATGTGCTGCTGGAGTCGGCCGCGGCGGTGCACCGCGCTTTTGACATCGCCGCGCATCCGCGTGTGCAGTCGCTCAGTTTCGGCCTGATGGATTTTGTGTCCAGCCACGGCGGCGCGATTCCGGCCGGTGGCATGAGCAGCCAGGGCCAGTTCAGCCATCCGCTGGTGCTGCGCGCCAAGCTGGAGATCGCCTCGGCCTGCCATGCACACGGCAAGGTCCCTTCGCATTGTGTGGTGACCGAGTTCAGCGATACTGCAGCGATGAAATCTGCGGCCGTGAAAGCCGCGCGCGAGCTCGGCTACACCCGCATGTGGAGCATCCACCCGGCCCAGATCCGGCCCATTCTGGAGGCCTTCGCGCCGGACGGGCGCGACATCGAGATTGCGACAAAAATAATAGCTGCTGCCGCAGGGGCCGACTGGGCGCCCATCTCTTTCGACGGCCAGTTGCACGACCGCGCGAGTTACCGTTATTACTGGCAGGTTCTGGAGCGCGCGCACCAGACCGGCCGTCAGTTGCCCCCCGAGATGCAGGGCTACTTTGCCGCTGTGCCTCATAAACCTTGTTGACCCCTACGGCCTCTCCATTCCAAGGACCCCCATGAAAATTCTTCTTGCCACCGCCCTGTTGCTTGCCGCACCGACCCTGGTGCTGGCCCAGACCGCCCCGGCCGCCAAACCCGCGCCCAAGTCGGCCGCCCCCGCAGCCGGCGCCAAGCCCGCCGCCAAGCCGCGTGGCCCTGCCAAACGCGCAGCGGCGGTCAAGTCCGTCGAGGAGACCACACCGATCGACGACGATCCGAATGTGACCCTGAGCCCGGAAGACCTGGAGGTGGCCAAACGGGTTCACATCGGCACATTTCCCTGTGAGCTGGGCGCCTCCGTGACCATCGCACCGAGCGACAAGCGTCCCGGCTTCTTCACGGTGCGCAGCGGCCTGATGCGTTTCCGCATGCACCCGGTGTCCAGCCGTACCGGCGCGATCCGCCTGGAAGACGGCCGTGCCGGCGCGATGTGGCTGCAACTCGGCAACAAATCCATGCTGATGAGCCAGAAGATCGGCCAGCGTATCGCCGACGAGTGCATGAGCCCGGACCAGGCCACCTTTGCCGAGGATCTCAAGCGCAACCCGCGCCCCAGCATCCTCGACGCCCCACCGCCCGCAGCCGCCGGCGCTGGCACGGCTTCTGCTGCACCTGCAGCGCCCGTGGCACCCGCCGCATCGGCCCCGCGCTAGGCATCCGGCGCCCGCCCTGATTGTTTGTTTGAGTACAGGAGAGAGAGAAAAACCATGATGTCCGAATTCATCACCACCTACCGCACCCATGTCGCCGAACGCGCCGCGCTGGGGATTCCGCCGCTGCCGCTGTCGGCCCAGCAAACCGGCCAGGTCATCGAGCTGCTGAAAAACCCGCCCAAGGGCGAAGAAGCCTTTTTGGTCGAGCTGATCACCCACCGCGTGCCGGCCGGGGTTGATGCCGCTGCCAAGGTCAAGGCCAGCTACCTGGCCGCTGTGGCGCAC
>CALRTF020000005.1:0-42712 GCA_943370985.1 Paenacidovorax caeni | reverse complement strand
CAGCGGAAAAAACAGCAGCGCAAACCCGGCCGCCAGCAGCAGCGCCGCGATTGCGCCCATCCCGAGGACGGCGCCGGGAGACCGTGCAAACAGCCGGTCGCTCAGGCGGCCCAGCAGCGGATCGATCAGCGCGTCGAACAGGCGCGCGCCCAGCAGCACCGCGCCCAGTGTGGCCAGCGGCACACCGAACTCGCGTGCGTAGTGGTTGGGCAGGATCACGTACAGCGGCAGCGCCACAAACGCCAGCGGCAGGCCCAGCAGGCCGTAGGCCAGGCCATTGCGCGAACCGAAAGGATTCCGGATCGCGGGTTTCAAGGGGCTGCCCCGGCCAGCAACGCCGTGCGCAAGCCGGGTTCCGAGGTGGTGGGCGCCAGCCAGATGCCGAAAAACAGGCGTGCAAATTCGGCGTCGCGGATCTCGCCGGTGGGTCTGCCGTTCATCCAGAACGAGGCGCCGACGCCCGGGCGGTGCACGCCCATGACACGATCGCCTTTCCTGACGTCCGGCAACACGCGCGTCATGGCCGCCATCCATTGGCCGGCCTGCTCATCGCTGATGGGCGCGGAACGCCGCATTTCCGCGATGGAGCGCTCGGCTACCGCCTGGCTCTCGAAGCCGCGCAGATAACTGAGTTCCAGCGCCAGCGCATCGCTGGCAAAGCCCTGGGGCCGGAAGCCGGGGTTGGCCCAAAGCCGCGCGTCGTAGACCTGGAAGCCCCAGAAACTCAGGCGGCCCTTGCCGATCAACTGCGCCTGCGGAAGCACCTGCTGCAACTCCGCACGTGTGTCGTCGGCGGCAGGCTGGGCAACAGCCGTGCCGGCTGGCGACAGCACCAGCGCCAGTGCCGTGATCAGGCCTTGCGCAGCGTGTACTGCACGACGTCGGTATTGGCCTGGGTGAAAGCCGCTTCGCAGTAGGCCAGATAGAACTCCCATATGCGGATAAACCTCTTGTCAAACCCGAGCTGGAGCACCCGTGACTCTTGTGCCATGAAATCCTTGCGCCACAACGCCAGCGTGCGGGCGTAGTCCTGGCCGAACGAAAACTCGTCGACGACCTCCAGTCCGGCGGCTTGCGCCTGGGCCCTGAATTCCCTGGGACAGGGCAGGCAGCCACCCGGAAAAATGTATTGCTGAATGAAGTCGGTGGAGCTGATGTAACGCTCGAACAGGCTGTCGGCGATCACGATGCTCTGGATGCAGGCGCGGCCGCCCGGCTTGAGCAGGCGCGCGACGGTCTGGAAGTAGCCGGGCCAGTATTCGCGGCCCACCGCCTCGACCATTTCGATCGAGCAGATCGCGTCGAAGGTCTCGCCGTCGTTCTTGCCGATATCGCGGTAATCCTGAAGGCGCAAATCAGCCTTGTGCGCAGCGCCAACGCGCTCCAGCCGCGCCTGCGCCCAGGCCAGCTGCTCGGTGCTGAGCGTGACACCGATGATGGACGCATCGAATTCGGTCGCAGCCATCTCGGCCAGCGCGCCCCAGCCGCAGCCGATCTCGAGCACGCGGTCGCCGGCTTTGACGCCGGCCAGCTGCAATGCCCGGCGCACCTTGGCATCCTGCGCATCTTTCATCGGGGTGTCGGGCGTGGCGAAAATCGCCGACGAATAATTCATCGTGCCGTCCAGCCACAGCGCGTAAAACGCATTGCCCAGGTCGTAGTGCGCGTGGATGTTTTTCTGGCTGTTGGTTTTGGTGTTGCGGTTCAGCAGGTGTTTGACGCGATAGGCAAAACGCCCCAGCCAGGTGCCGTAGACCACGTCCTCGACTTCCTGGCGGTTGCGGATCAGCACGCCGAGCAGGTCGCTGAGGTTGTGGGTGGTCCAGTCGCCGGCGATGAAACTTTCGGCGAATCCGATGTCACCGGATTTCAGGGCGGCGCTGCAGACCTTCCAGTTGTGCAGGCGCAGGCTGGCCAACGGGGCTTCACCCGAACCGAAGTGCCGCAGCGTGCCGTCGGGCAATTGCACATGCAGCGTGCCGTGTTTGAGCCGCGTCAGCAGCTGCAGCACGGTGCGCGCGGCTGCGGGGGCGCCGCCGGGCAGCGCCAGGGACAGACCCGGGCCGCTGGATGATGAGGGGTTGCTGGCTGTATTCATCGGGTGACAAAACTTGTGGGTGGCGCGGGTTTTCGGACAAAAGGAATGCGTTTGCACCACAGCCGCAAGGCCTGCCAGTGGATGCGTGCCACAACGCCGAAGGTCATGGCCGGGTAACGCCACAGGGCGCGCCGCAGGCTGTCGCTTGTCAGTGCCACCAGCGTGCCGCCGACGCTGGTTTCCAGCAGGGGGCCGGCGTCGTCGTCGTAGTCGATACGTGCGACGGTTTTCTGCAGGCCGTCGTTGTGGATGCGCATGAAGCGGAAGCGGTAACGCCCTTCGACCCTGCAGAAGGGCGAGACATGGAAGACCTTGTCGGCGCAGAGTTCCTGCCCATAGTGGGGATGGTCCAGCAGGTAACAATGCCGCTCGCCGAAGGTGTTGTTGACCTCGACAACAATGGCGCGCAGGCTGCCGTCGATGCGGTGGCAGTACCAGAAGCTCACCGGCTTGAAGGTATGGCCGAAGATGCGCGGGTAGGTGTGCAGCCAGAGTTCGCCCAGGGCATCGGTGATGCCTTCGCTGCGCAGCAGGTCATCGAGCCAGCTCACGCAGTCGGCGCGGCCGTCGCCGTGGTCACTGTCAAAAAAGCTCAGGGCGGCCCGGGCATTGCGCACCAGCGCGCCGTTGCCCCTGGCTTTCATGCTGCGCAGGGGCAGCATCAAAAAATAGGTGGGGTAGGCAAAGGCGTTGCGGGCCGGCTTCAGGCGCGTGTGCCGTACCTGCCCGAAGCCCAGCAGGGGCACCGCCACGCGCTGCATGGACGTGTCCCCGCGAGGCAGGCCGGGCAAGGCCGGGTCCGCTGCCCCGGCGGGTGACGAGGGCGCCCAGGCGCTGGTGGCCCGCGTGATCATGCGGCGATCCCCGCGCAATCGCCCAGCACCAGACGGGCAGCTTCGAGGCCCGACTTCAGGCCGTCCTCATGGAAACCGTAGCCGGTCCAGGCGCCGCAGAAGTAGCTGTGCTGCCGGCCCTGCAGGGCGGGCAGGGCCTGCTGCGCGCGTATCGCCGCCGCGTCGAACACCGGGTGGGCGTAGTCGAATTCGCCCATGACCAGATGCGGGGCGATGGGCTGCACCGGATTGAGCGAAACCACCACCTGCTGCTCAAACGGCAGCGGCTGCAACATGTTCAGCAGGTAATGCAGGCAGACCTGGCTGGACTCGCGCCGGCTGTCGGCAGCGCGTTCGTAGTTCCACGCCGCCCAGGCCAGCTTGTTGGCCGGCAGCACCGAGCTGTCAGTGTGCAAGACCGCGCGGTTGGGCTGGTAGCTGATGGCGCCCAGCACGGCGCGCTCGTCGGGCGCTGCATCGGCCAGCAGCGCCAGCGACTGGTCGGAGTGCGCTGCCAGCACCACCTTGTCGAAGGTTTCGGCCTGGCCGCCGGCCAGAACGGTGACGCCGCCGCGCAGCAGTCCGGCGTCACGTGTGATGCGCTGCACCGGTGTGTTCAGGCGTTTGTCGCTGATGCCGGCAATGATTTTTTCGACGTAATTCCTGGCACCGCCCGTCACCGTCCACCACTGCGGCCGGTTGGACACCTGGATCAGGCCATGGTTGTGGCAGAAGCGGATCATGGTGGCCACCGGGAACTGCAGCATCTGGTCGGTCGGGCAGGACCAGATGCAGCCGAGCATGGGCAGGAAGTACCAGTCGCGGAATTCGTCCGAGAAGCGGCCCTGTTTCAGGAAGTCGCCGAGCGGCTGCAGCATGGCAGCCTCGGCATGGCCTTCAGCCAGCGTGCTGGCCAGGCGGTTGAAACGCACGATATCGCGCAACATGCGCAAAAACTTCCAGTCCAGCAGGTTGCGGCGTTGGGCAAACACCGTGTTGAGGCTGGAGCCGCTCCATTCGAGGTCCCGGCCCGGGGCGACATTTGGCACCTTGACCGAAAACGACATGTCGGATTTGGCGGTGGCCACCCCGAGTTCGGCAAACAGGCGGATCAGGTTCGGGTAGGTGCGTTCGTTGAACACCAGAAAGCCGGTATCCACGCCGTGGCTGACCGGGCCGCGCGCGCTGGGCAGGGTGACATCGACGGTGTGGGTATGGCCACCGAAGTAGCTGCCAGCCTCGAACAGCGTGATGTCGGCCTGGCCCTGGAGGGCATGGGCCACGGCCAGGCCGGAGATGCCGGAGCCGACGATGGCGACCCGCGGGCGGGCTGGGGGTGAGAGGCTGGTGGAAGCCATCTCAACAACCGGAAGATAAAAATGCTGCGAAGCGCCCCGGCGCGAACAAGGGAGGGAGGGAGGAGGAGGAGAACCGCCCCGGGATTGCATCCTGGCCGCTAGGGCCTGGAAGTCTTCGCAACAAAAAAAGGGTCAGGCCGGAACAGCGCGCGTGGCGCTGAACCGATGCCTGTCTGAGCTGAATCACAGGTGCACAGTTCCCCCCGAATGCCCATGACATTGCGTAAAGATTTGTTAACAAACGGAGGGGCACGGTGGAAGACAGTCTTGGTAAATTGATAAAAAAGGTTTAATCGCGAGATGTTCAAAACCTGTTGGTCGAATTATTACCGATTGGTAATTATTTTGCCAGCAGCTTTTTTTCGATGTCCCTGACGAAGGCCGGACTGTCGGGCGTCACATTGCTGCCAAAGCTGCTGATCTCCTGGCCGTCGCGCGACACGACGTACTTGTGAAAATTCCAGCGCGGCGGGCGACCGGTCCATTCGGCCAGTTGCCGGTACAGCGGATTGGCAGCTGGGCCGGTCACGCCGGATTTCACGAACATCGGGAATTTCACGCCGAAGGTGTTTTCGCAAAACGTGGCGATGTCCTTGTTGCTCCCGGTTTCCTGGGAAAAGTCGTTGGAGGGGAAACCCAGCACCACCAGGCCCTTGTCGCGGTATTTGCTGTGCAAGGCCTCGAGGCCGGCATATTGGGCGGTGAAGCCACAGAAGCTGGCGGTGTTGACGATGACCACGACCTTGCCGCTGTACTGGCACAACGCCTGTGGTTTTTCGTCCTGCAGGCGCAAAAAACTGTGCTGCAGCAAGGGCCCACAGGCCGAAGCCGGCGTTGCCGCGGAGGGTGTGGCCGCATGGACCGGTGCCAGGGACATGCCGCCCAGCAGGGCGGCGGCGATCAGGGCGTTTAATGAAATGCAGGTCATGGCTGGGTTCCCGGTTCAAGAGTCGGCTGGCAGAGCGTTGATTGTGGTCGCGCCGGTTTGCCGCCGCCGCTGGAGATACGCGGCCTGGCGCCGGACAGATTCAGCGGTTCTGGCTGATACCCAGATCGGCAGAAAACGTGTAGAAGGACTAAAGAGGACGCAAAGCCCGCCAACCTGCAGGGAAATGGGCCCAAAAGGCCTATTGGCAGGATTTGTCACATTCACCGCATAAAATCGCGCTAAAACCAAGTCGGCGAGGGCCGCGTAAGGAATCACATGCTTTACCCCGAACTTTTCAAACAGCTCGAATCCGTCAGATGGGACATGGACAAGGACATTCCCTGGGCCAGTTTCGACGCCTCCCGGCTGACCGACGAGCAGGCCCAGACCATCAAGATGAATGCCATTACCGAGTGGTCGGCGCTGCCGGCCACCGAGATGTTCCTGCGCGACAACAAGGACGACAGCGATTTTTCTGCCTTCATGTCGATCTGGTTTTTTGAAGAGCAGAAACATTCGCTGGTGCTGATGGAGTACCTGCGGCGCTTCCGGCCCGATCTGGCGCCCACCGAAAAGGAACTGCACGAGGTGCGCTTCGAGTTTGAACCGGCCCCGGCGCTGGAAACCCTGATGCTGCATTTCTGCGGCGAAATCCGTCTGAACCACTGGTACCGGCGTGCCAGCGAGTGGCACACCGAGCCGGTCATCAAGCAGATTTACACCCAGCTCAGCCAGGACGAAGCGCGCCACGGCGGCGCCTATCTGCGCTACATGAAACGCGCGATCAACAACTTCGGCAACGAGGCCCGTGCGGCTTTCACCAAGGTCGGCGTGCTGATGGCCAGCGCGCGCCGCACGGCGCAGGCGCTGCATCCGACCAACCTGCATGTCAACAAGGACCTGTTCCCGCGTGACACCATCCAGTCGCGCCTGCCCAACCCCGAGTGGCTCGAGCACTGGCTGGACAAGCAGATCAACTTCGATGCGGTCTGGGAAGGCAAGGTCGTCGAGCGCATCCTGCACAACATGAGCCTGCTGATGAACCAGAGCTTCAAGACGGTGCAGGAACTCAACCGTTACCGCAAGGAACTGAGCCGCGAGATTGCCGCCTCCATCGCGGCCAAACCCGCGCCCGACGGCGCCTGAGGGCCGGCGCCTTCCGTTAAAGTGGCGGAATGTCCAGCGCCAGCCCGCCTCCAGCTCCCCACTTCACCGCAAAAATCGCTTCTCGCGCCGAGGCCGCGCAGCGCGTCAGCGCCCTGCCGCGGCCCGTGGTGTTCACCAACGGCGTGTTCGACGTGTTGCATCGCGGCCATGCCACTTACCTCGCCGCCGCGCGCGCGCTCGGCGCCAGCCTGGTGGTGGCGCTGAACACCGACGCCTCGGCCCGGCGCCTGGGCAAGGGGCCGGACCGGCCCCTCAACAACGAAAACGACCGCGCCGCATTGATGGCAGCGCTCGAGTCGGTCAGCCTGGTGACCTGGTTCGACGAAGACACGCCGCTGGCGCTGATCTCGGCGCTGAAGCCGGACATCCTCGTCAAGGGCGGTGACTACAACATGGACAGCCTGGCCGAAACCGCCGTGGTGCGCGGCTACGGCGGCACGGCGCTGGCCATCCCGTTCGTCGACGGTTATTCCACCACCGCGCTGGTCAACAGAATCCGCCAGGACCGTTGACGAGCGCGGGGCGCGGCTCAGGGGCTGTGCGGTGCCGGCAGCTCGGGCTGCACGGCTTCCTTGACGGGCTCCGGTCGACCGCGCATCTTGCGGATCATGCGCTGCATCCATTGCTCGAGGTCGTCGATGTAGGTGAACACCGCCGGCACCACCAGCAGGCTCAGCACGGTCGAGGTGATCAGCCCGCCAATCACGGCAATCGACATCGGCGAGCGAAAGCTCGAGTCCGCCGCGCCCAGGCCCAGCGCGATCGGCATCATGCCGGCGCCCATGGCCAGGGTGGTCATGATGATGGGCCGGGCCCGCTTGTGGCAGGCGTCGAGCAGCGCATCGCGGCGTGACATCGGCGCCACCACCGGGTGGCCGTTGCTGCCGTCGTTGCCGCGGCGCGCAACGATGGCGTATTCGACCAGCAGGATGGAGTTCTTGGTGGCAATGCCCATCAGCATGATCAGGCCGATCAGCGAGGGCATGGAAAAACTCTTCTGCGCGATCAGCAGGCCGACGAAGGCGCCACCCAATGACAGAGGCAAAGCGGCAAGAATGGTCACCGGGTGCAAAAAGTCCTTGAACAGCAGCACCAGCACGATGTAGATGCATAGCACACCGGTCAGCATGGCCAGGCCGAAGCTGGCAAACAGCTCGCCCATGACTTCGGCATCACCGATCTCCACCACCTTCACGCCGGCCGGCAGGTTTTTCACCGCCGGCAGCTCCTGCACCGCCTTGGTCACGTCGCCCAGCGGCAGGCCGGACAGCTCGATCTCGAAGTTGACGTTGCGCGAGCGGTCGTAACGGTCGATAACGGCCGGCCCGCCGGCAATCTCCAGCGTGGCGACCTGGCCCAGCATCACCGGGCCCTTGCTGCCCGGAACCGACAGGCGCTCGAGCACGCTGAGATCCTTGCGCGCCTCGTCTTCGAGCTTGACCACGATGGGCACCTGGCGCTGCGACAAATTGAACTTGGGCAGCGACACGTCGTAATCGCCGAGGGTGGCAATACGCAGGGTCTCGCCGATGGCCGCGCTGGTCACACCGAGGTCGGCGGCGCGTGCGAAGTCCGGGCGCACGGCAATCTCGGGACGGATCAGGCTGGCGCTGGAGGCCACGCTGCCCAGGCCGGGCACGGTGCGCAGGTCCTTTTCGACCGCGCGCGCCGCAGTCTGCAGCGCCAGCGGGTCTTCCCCGGTCAGCACCAGCACGTATTTTTCGCCGGAGCCGCCCAGGCCGACCTTGGTGCGCACGCCGGGCAGGGCTTCGAGGGCACTGCGCATCTTGTTCTCGATGCCCTGCTTGCGTGGCCGCTCGCTGCGTTCGGTCAGCAGCACCGTCAGCGTGGCCTTGCGGGTTTCGGCCGCGCCCGCCATGGCAAACGGATCGGTGCCGGCACTGCCGCCGCCTATGGTGGTGTAGACGCTGCGCACGTGGTCGACCTTGCTGACCAGCAGGCGCGCCTGCTCGGCCGAGGCCATGGTCTGCGCCAGTGTCGATCCGGGCGGCAGTTCCAGGTAGACCTGGGTCTGCGAGTTGTCGTCCGGCGGGATGAAGCCGGTCGGCAGCAGCGGAATCAGCATCACCGAACCGAAGAAAAAGATGGTCGCCGCCACCATGGTGGTCACGCGGTGTTTCAGGCACCAGGTCGCGGCGCGCATGTAGGTGGCCATCCATCCCGGTTCCTTGTGGCCGCCGACGATGGGCTTGAGGATGTAGGCGGCCATCATGGGCGTCAGCACCCGCGCCACCACCAGCGAGGCGAACACCGCCAGCGAGGCGGTCCAGCCGAACTGCTTGAAGAACTTGCCGGCCACGCCGCTCATGAAGGCGGTCGGCAAAAACACCGCGATCAGCGTGAAGGTGGTGGCCACCACCGCCAGCCCGATTTCGTCGGCCGCCTCCATCGCCGCCTGGTAAGGCGTCTTGCCCATGCGCAAATGGCGCACGATGTTTTCCACCTCGACAATCGCATCGTCGACCAGGATGCCGACCACCAGCGACATGGCCAGCAGGGTGATCACATTGATGGAAAAGCCCAGCAGCGCCATGCCGATGAAGGCCGGGATCACCGACAGCGGCAGCGCCACGGCGGACACAAAGGTCGCGCGCCAGTCGCGCAGGAACAGCCAGACCACCAGCACCGCCAGGATCGCGCCTTCGTACAGCAGGTGCATGGAGCCGTCGTATTCCTCCTGCACCGGCTGCACGAAGTTGAAGGCCTCGGTCAGTTCGATGTCCGGGTGTTGGGCCTTGAGTTCGGCCAGCGCTGCCTGCACCGCATTGCCGACGGTGATCTCGCTTTCGCCGCGGCTGCGTGCCACTTCAAAACCGACCACCGGCTTGCCGTCCAGCAGCGCGGCCGAGCGCGGCTCGGCCGTGGTGTCGCTGACCGTCGCGACCTGGTCGAGGCGGATGCGCCGGCCGTCGCTCAGCGACAGTTCCAGCCGGCCCAGTTCTTCGGCCGATTTCACGGTGGCCAGGGTGCGCACCGGCTGCTCGCTGCCACCCAGGTCGGTGCGGCCGCCGGCGCTTTCGGTCTGCACCTGCTTGAGCTGGCGCGAGATGTCGGCGGCGCTGGCGCCCAGCGCCTGCAGTTTCGAGGCGTTCAGCGCAACCCGCACTTCGCGCGTGACGCCACCGACGCGGTTGACCGCGCCGACGCCGCGCACCGCCAGCAGCTTGCGCGAGATGTCGTTGTCGACAAACCAGGACAGCGCTTCGGCGTCCATGCGGCTGGAGGCAATCGTGAAGGCCAGCACCGGCTGGCCGGCCAGGTCCACCTTGCTGACGATGGGCTCGCGCACGTCGGCCGGCAAATCGCTGCGCACGCGCGAGACCGCCGAGCGCACGTCATCGACGGCTTCCTGCACCGGCTTTTCGAGGCGGAACTCGGCCGTCACGGTGACGCCGCCGTCCTGCACCTTGGTGTAGATGTGCTTGAGGCCCTGCACGGTGGCAATCGAGTTCTCGAGCTTGCGCGCAACTTCGGTCTCCAGTTGCGCCGGCGCCGCACCCGGCAGCGAGGCCGACACCGTCACGGTCGGCAGGTCGATGTCGGGAAAGTTCTGCACCTTCATGGCGTTGAAGGACAACACGCCGCCAAAGGTCAGCAGCACAAACAGCATGACCGCGGGAATCGGGTTCTTGATCGACCAGGAGGAGACGTTCATGATGCTCTTTATTTGATAGCTGCAGAGGCAGGCGCGGCAGGGGCTGGAGCCTGTTTTTGTTCCGTCATTTCAGCAACACGCACAAGGTCACCGTCATTGAGGAAACCGGCGCCGTTGACGACGATGCGGGCGTCCGCCGGCAGGCCGCTGGTGATCTCGACCCGGTCACCGGCGAGCCGCCCGGTCTGCACCTTGATCTGCGTGACCCGGTTGTCCTCGCCGAGGCGGAACAGGTAGTTGAAGCCGTCGCGCACCACCACCGCCGGCTGCGGCACGGTCAGCGCCGGGGATGCGCCGAGGTCGAACTCGCCGCGTGCAAACATGCCGGCCTTGGCGGGCGAGGCTTTGCCCAGCGAGGACGGCAGGTCCACGTAGACCAGCGCGGAGCGGGTTTGCGGATCGACCGTTGGGGCAATCATGCGCACGCGGCCCTTGAGCTCGGCGCCGCTGGCGGCCAGGATGGTGGCCGTTGTGCCGGCCGTGATGCGGCCGAGTTCGGTGGAGGTCACTTCGGCGCGCCACTCGAGGCGGCCGCCGCGGATCAGGCGGAACAGCTCGGTGCCCGAGGCCAGCACCGCGCCCACGGTGGCGTTGCGTGCCGAGATGATGCCGCTGTCGGGTGCCAGCACCTGGGTGTTGTTGCCGCGCACCTGCTGCGCGTCGAGCACCGCCTGGGCCGCCGCGACACGCGCTTTCGCGGTCTGCTCGCTGGTGTTGTACTGGTTGATCTGCTGCGTGCTCAGCGCGCCGGAGTCCTGCAGGGTGCGGGCGCGCGCGGCATTGGCGGCGGCGTCGGCCGCCGTGGCCTGGGCCTCGACCAGGCTGGCGCGCGCCTGCGCCACGTCGGCCAGCACGCTGTCGCCGGAAAAACGCGCCAGCACCTGGCCGGCCTTGACCGTGTCACCGACGTTGACCAGCACCTGCGTGAGCCGCAGGCCGCTGGCTTCGGAGCCGATGATGGCCTCCTGCCAGGCCACGATGTTGCCGTTGGCGCTGAGTTTGATCGGCAGGCGGGTCTGCTCGGGCTGGGCCGCCGTGACCGTCAGCGCCGCTTTCGGGGCCGCCGTTGCGGCATCGGCCTTCTTGTCGTCCGACGGGGAAGAAAACAGGGCATAGGCCCCGGCGGCGACCAGGACGACGGCGACCACAACAAGAGCGACGGGTTTGAGCTTGAATTTTTTCATGGTGTTGTTGTTGCTTCAGGTGATTCGGTTCAAGGCTGGCGGGGGGCACTGCCGGTGGCGACCGCGGGTCCGCCCGGACCCTCGATCTCGCGTGTCCAGCCGCCGCCCATGGCGCGGTACAGCGCGACCCAGGCCGATGCGCGTTCGCGCTGCAGGTTGAGCAGCGCCGTTTCGGCGGCCAGCTGCGTGCGCCGGCTGTCTTCCAGGTCGACCAGGCTGGCCAGGCCGTTTTTGTAGAGCGCTTCGGTGCCGGCGAAGGAGGCCCGGTAACCTTCGGCCGCCACGCGTGCATCCTCGCTGCGCGCGGCGGTGCTTTGCAGCGTGACCAGGGCTTCCTCGACCTCGCGCACGGCCTGCCGCACGCGCGCGCGGTAAAGCGCCGCGGCTTCGTCGTAACGCGCCTGCGCCGCCTCCGCGTCGGCGGCGCGCCGCCCGCCGTCGAACAGCGGCACGCTGAGCGCCAGCGGGCCGATGGACCAGGTGTTGAAGTCGGTGCTGACGCCGCCGCTGCGGAAGTTGTTGGCCGCCACCGAACCGCTCAGGGACAGGCGCGGGTAACGCGCGGCCTGCGCGCTGCCGACGTCGGCGCTGGCGGCCGCGACCTCACGTTCGGCACTGAAAACATCCGGGCGCTGCGCCAGTGCCTGGGCGGGCACCGATGCTACTAAAACAGTAGCAGCCTGCGCAGGACCGGCGGGGGCTGAAGCCAGTTTTTGCCTCAAATCCGGCTCGTTCATGCCGCTCAGCGCCACCAGCGCCTTGATGTCCAGTTCACACAGCGCGGCCTGCTGGGTGGCCCGGCTGTTGGCGTCGGCAGCGCTGGCGCGTGCCAGCGCTGCGGTGGCGGGCGCGGTGAAACCGGCCTCGGTGCTGAGCTGTGCCAGCCGGCCGGTCTCGCCGCGGGATGTCGCGTCGGAACGTGCCACCCGCAGCAACTGTTCACAGCTGCGCAGGCTGTAGTACTGGTTGGCCGTTTCGGCCGCCACCAGCACGCGCGCGTCGTGCCACTGGGCCTGCGCGCCTTCGTAACGCAGCTGCGCCGCATCGCGGCTGTCACGCCGGCCGCCGAACAGGTCGAGCTCCCAGGCGGTCTGCAGACCGATTTGCGAGGTGGTTCCGACGGGTGCAGCCGCGGCGCCGATCGGGTGCGAACGGCCGCGGCTGGCGCTGGCCGATGCATCCAGCGACGGCAGCAGCGCCGCGCCGGCGGCCACGCGGGTGGCGCGCGACTGCTCGATGCGGGATCGCGCGCTGGCGACCGAGGGGCTGACCGCCTGGGCGGCGCTGATCAGCTCGACCAGCAGCGGATCGCCCTGCTGCTGCCACCAGCGGCTCAGGTCGGTCAGCTGGCCCTGGTGGGGCAGCCCGGCCACCGGCTGGGCCGCGGGCAGCGGCGCCATCCATTGGGCCGGCGGGTTGGTCGTTACCGTGGACGGCGGCGACTGCAATGCACAGGCGGACAGCAACAGCGGCGCCAGTGCCAGGGGGAGAAAGCGGGAGGGATTCATGGCGTTTTTTTCTTGTCGGAAACAGGCTGGCGGCGCCGGGCGGCTTCGACGGCAATCATGGCTTCGGCAAAGTCCGCCAGCCGCGCGGCCCACAGGTCTATGCTTTTTGGCGTGGCGATCAGCTGGGGGCGCACGTTTTCAATCACGTCGCGGCTGATGAAGACCTGCATGGCCAGCCCGGTGATGGAAAAGGCCAGCCGGTGCACATCGTCATCGATTTTCGTGACGCCCAGATGGCGCGCCAGCACTTCGGCCAGGGCGGCATGCGCCGGCTTGATCTGCAGCTTGATCTGCTCGGCCCACAGGCCGGTGGGCTCGAGCATCTCGCGAAAATGCAGGCGGGTCAGTTGCTGGGCCAGGTCGCCCTGCTTGAGCGGCTCCAGAAAACCCGCAATGAATCCGTCCAGCGCCTGGCGCAGGCTCAGGTGGGCCGGCTGGAACCTGGAGATGTCGTCACAGGCACCGAGCGGCTCGGTGAACACGCTGCGGTACAGCCCGGCCTTGTCGCCGAAGTAATAACGGATGGCCGCCACATTCGCGCCCGCAGCCTGGGCAATGTCGCGCGTGGAGGTTTTGGCGAAGCCTTTTTCGGCAAACAGCCGCAAGGCGGCCAGCAGCAAATGGCCACGCGCTTCGGCGCCGTCGGAGCGCTGCCTGCGGGCTTCCGGCGGTGAAGAAGGGACGGGCGGCGGGCGGGGAGCGGTTTTCATGCGCCCGATTAGAGCACATAAAATCAAACGATTGATTTAACTAGATCAATTGTTTCAATTACATACAGACGGGACCGCTCAGGCTCCCGGGACGGTGCCAAACACCGCCACCCACAGGTTCAGGATGGCCTGACGCTCGGTCTGGATCAGGTCCAGGGCGACCTGTGTCGGCTCCTCGTTGAGCCGCGCCTGGTGCTGTACCCGCCGCAGTTCGCGGTAGGCATCGGCCGCGGCCTGGCCCACGCCCGGGCCCAGCAGGCCGGCGGCTTCGGCGCGTTGCAGCAGCGCGATGTTGCCGACGTTGTCTATGAGTTCGGGATGGCTGCCGGACTGCGACAGGACCAGGAACTGCACCACAAATTCGGCATCCACCATGCCGCCCGGGCTGTGTTTGACATCGAATTTGCCGACGCTTTTTTCGCCTTTGATCGGATGCGCCGAACGCACCTTCTCGCGCATGGCGACAATTTCGCGGGCCAGCGCGGGCACGTCGCGGGGTGCACTGATCACCGCCTGGCGCACTTCATCGAAGCGGGCCCGCAAGGTCTCGTCGCCGAGAACGAAGCGTGCGCGTGTCATGGCCTGGTGTTCCCAGGTCCAGGCGGTGTTGCTGCCGCGCTGCTGCTGGTAGTTGGCATAGGCGGCAAAGCTGGTGACCAGCAGGCCCGAGTTGCCGTTGGGCCGCAGCGCGGTGTCGATCTCGAACAGGTCGCCTTCGGCGGTCTTGATGGTCAGCCAGTTGATCAGCTTGCGCACAAAGGCCGCGTACACCTCGGAGGCCCGCTCGTCATCGTCCTCGAAGACAAACACGATGTCCAGGTCACTGCCGTAGCCGAGTTCCTTGCCGCCAAGCTTGCCGTAAGCAATGATGGCAAACTGCGGCACGTCGCGATGCCGGCTCTTCAGGCGCTGCCAGCACCAGTCGGTGGTGGTCTTGAGCACGGTTTCGGCCAGCGCGCTGAGGTCGTCGGCCACCTGCTCCACCGTCAGCTGGCCCTCGACATCGCGCGCCAGCGTGCGGAACACCTCCGCGTGATGCGCGCGGCGCAACAGGTTCAGGCAACTTTCCTCGTCGTCCTCGCCGGTGCGGCGCAGCGCGGCCAGGCGCTGCTGCAGTTCCTGGGCGAAGACGGCGGCGTCGAAACGCTCATGCAGCATGGCGTCGCTGGCCAGCTCGTCGATCACCCCCGGGTGCTGCAACAGGTAACGCGCCGGCCATTTCGCCGCGCCCAGCAGGCGCAGCAGGCGCTCATGCACGGACGGCCGCTCCAGCAGCATCGCCAGGTAACTTTCGCGGCGCAGCAGCGGCTCGATCCAGTCGATGATGCGCACCGCGGCCTCTTCGTCGGCCCGGCCCTGGACCAGCCATTGCGCCGTGCGCTGCACCAGCCGCGTCAGGCGCGCGCGCGCGTCGTCACGCAGGCCGAGCACACGCGGGTGGCCGCGCCACAACTCCAGCCGTGCGCGAAACTTGTCGGGCCACTGGGCCGCCAGCTTTTCCAGCAGTTCATCGATGTCCTGCGGCGCGGCCGGCGCCGATTTTCCGCAACCCCTGCAATCGGTTTTCTGGCCCAGCAGGGTGTCGAATTCCTGGGCCACGAGTTCGCGGTGCGCATCGAGCTCGCTCAAAAACGGACAGCAGCTGCCAAAGCCCATGGTGTGTGCAATCCAGGCCAGGTCCTCATCGCGTGTCGGCAACACATGCGTCTGCTGGTCGTCCAGGTACTGGATGCGGTGCTCGACGCGGCGCAGGAAATCGTAGGCGCGCATCAGCGCCTCGGCGGTGGACTGGGCCATCAGCCCGGCGCTGGCCACGCGCTGCAGCGCATCCAGCGTGGGCCGGGTGCGCAATTCCGGAAATTGCCCGCCGCGCACCACCTGCAGCAGCTGCACGGTGAACTCGATCTCGCGGATGCCGCCGCGCGACATCTTGACGTCGTTGGCGCGCTCGGGATGGCCGGCCGAGCGTTTGGCCGCGTGTTCGCGGATTTGCCGGTGCAGCACGCGCAGCGCGTCGAACACGTTGTAGTCGAGGTAACGCCGGAACACAAAGGGAAGCACCGAGCCGCGCAGGGCCTGGGCCGAGCCGCTCTGGATACATTCCAGCGGCGCCACGACCCGGCTTTTGAGCCAGGCAAAACGCTCCCATTCGCGGCCCTGCGCCTGGAAGTATTCCTCCAGCGCATTGAGCGACACCGCCGCCGGTCCCGAGTTGCCATTGGGACGCAGCGCCAGGTCCACGCGGAACACAAAGCCGTGCTCGGTGGTGTCGCCGATCAGGGTGTGGATGGCCTTGACCTGCTGCGCAAAATATTCGTGATTCGAGATCGCGCCGCGGCCGTCGTCCCGCCCGGCGGTCTCGCCGTCGTGGTCATAGACATAAATCAGGTCGATGTCGCTGGACACATTGAGTTCACGCGCCCCCAGCTTGCCCATGCCGATCACCCACAACTGGGCACGGCCGGCCGGCGTGGTTTCGGATGCCGGTGCCTGCGGCGGCCCGTACAGCGCGTCCAGCGGCGCGCGCGATTCGCAGATCGCGATATCGAGCGCCAGTTCGGCGAGTTCGGTCATGGCGCGTGTGATCACCGCCAGGGGAACGCCCGTTGTCGCCGCAGCGGCGGGCGTGGAGGCCGCATGCTCAGGGGCCATATCACAGTCGAGCACCACCAGCCGTTCCAGCACCAGCTGGCGCAGGATGCGCAGGCGCACCCCGGTATCGGCCTCCAGCGGCAGCAGGGCCTCGTAGGCGGCCTGCATGCTGGCGCGTACCGGCTCGCCGGCAGGCAGCAGCGCCAGCTGGCCGGCATACCGCCGGCGTATGCGCTGGACAAAACGGGAATGGTCGGACGCGGCCGTGAGGCCGTTCAAGGGCACATGCATGGCACGGGTTCCCTGTGGGGCATTGAACGGACGACGGCGCTGAAGGTCATAATTCTCATGTCAATGGATCAATCGACCCTCCAGCCTGTGCTTCCCACCCGACGTCTGAAAATTGCCGCGGTGGCTGCACGCATTGCCCTGGGGCTGGTCCTGGCTTTCTGGGTCCTGTTCGCTGCGGCCTGGGCCGTGCTCCACGGCTGGATTGTGCCGCGAATCGCCGAGTTCCGCCCGCGCCTGGAATCGGCCGCCACCCAGGCGCTGGGGGTACCGGTGCGCATCGGCCAGATCACCGCCCGCTCCGGCGGCCTGATCCCTTCGTTCGAGCTGCGCGATGTGGCCTTGCTGGATGCCCAGGGACGGCCCGCCCTCAGCCTGCCGCGGGTCCTTGCGGCGGTGTCGCCCTCCTCCCTGTGGCGCCTGGGTTTCGAACAGATTTACATTGACCAGCCCGAACTGGACATCCGCCGCACCGCGGACGGAAAAATTTATGTGGCCGGGCTGGACGTCCTGCAGCCCCGCGCCGACGGCAGCGCCGCCGCCGACTGGTTTTTTTCGCAAAGCGAATTTGTCATTCGCGGCGGCACGGTGCGCTGGAGCGATGAGCTGCGGCAGGCGCCGGTGCTGGCCCTGACCCAGGTCGACTGGACCTCGCGCAACCCCGGCCAGCGGCACCTGATGCGCCTGGATGCCACGCCGCCACCGGCCTGGGGCGAACGTTTCAGCCTGCGCGGGGTGTTCCGCGAACCGTTTTTGTCGGGTGGCGCGGGCCGCTGGAACCAGTGGGCGGGCCAGTTGTATGCCGAGTTCAGCCGTGTCGATGCGTCGGAAGTCAAGCGTTACCTCAGCATGGAAAGCCTGGGCATCGACCTCATGGCCGGCACCGGCGCCCTGCGGGCCTGGGTCGATGTGCACCAGGGGCAACTCACCGGCGGCACGGCGGACCTGGCCTTGCTCGAGGTCGATGCCCGACTTGGCCGCACCCTCGAGCCGCTGGCCTTGCAGGCCGTGACCGGCCGCATTGGCGGCCGGCATCTGGCCAACGGATTTGATGTTGCCACCGAGAACCTGCTGTTCCGGACCCGCGACGGCCTGCAATGGCCGGGCGGCAATGCCGCGCTGGTCTACACCGGCGCCGAAGGCAAGTCGCCGGCGCGCGGGGAGGTCAAGGCAGACCGGCTGGATCTGGCGGCACTGGCGCTGATCGCCAGGCGCTTGCCGCTGGGCAGCGCCGCCCACGGCCTGATCGCCGAACTGGCGCCCAAAGGCCTGGTGGAGCTTGTTGATATGAGCTGGCAGGGCCCATTGCATGCCCCCGTCGCGTACGCCGCCAAAGGGCGCGTGGCCGGGCTGGAGATCGCGTCGCACGAGGCCGCGCTGCGGACAGGCGCCCATGTGCCTATCGGCCGGCCCGGCGTGCGCGGCGCGACCGTGGACTTTGACCTGACCCAGCAGGGCGGGCTGGCCAAACTCACGATCAACAACGGCGAGCTCGATCTGCCCGGGGTTTTTGAGGATGCGCGCCTGCCGCTCGACCAGTTTGCTGCCGATGCCCAATGGAAGCTGTCCGGCCCGAGGATGGAGGTGCAACTGCGCAATATGTCGTTCGCCAACGCCGATGCCCAGGGCACGGCGCAGGTCGGCTGGCGCACCGCCGATATGCCGTCGTCCGGCGCCGCCGGCCACAGCCGCTTCCCCGGTGTGCTGGATCTGCAGGGCGCCCTCAGCCGCGGCGACGGCAGCAAGGTGCACCGCTACCTGCCTCTGGTGCTGCCGGACACGGTCCGGCATTACGTGCGTGATGCCGTGGCCCAGGGTGAACTGTCGGACGTGAAGTTCAGGGTCCGGGGCGATCTGAAACATCTGCCTTTCGCGGATCCGAAACTCGGCGAATTCCGCGTTTCCGCCAAAGTCGCCAATGCGGCCTATGCCTACGTCCCCAAATCCATCCAGCCGCGCAATGCCGCGGCCTGGCCGGCCCTGACCAATCTCAATGGTGAACTGGTGTTTGACCGCGCCTCGCTGCAGGTCAACGGTGCATCCGGGCGGGTGGCCGGCCTGCCGGGCCTGCAGCTTGTCAAGGCCGATGCGCGCATCCCCGACCTGATGCACTCGGCGACGGTGCAGGTCACTGCCGAGCTCAAGGGGCCGCTCAGTGATGCGCTGGGCTTCGTCAATAACTCGCCGCTCGGCGGCCTGACCGACAGGGCACTGGCCCGGACCGTGGCCAGCGGCAGCGCCGACTACACCTTTGAGCTCTCGCTGCCGCTGGCCGACATGGAAAGGACCAAGGTGCAGGGCACGGTCCGTGTGCCGGGCAACGATGTGCAGTTCACGCCCGACACGCCGCTCTTGGGCCGCCTCAAGGGGCTGGTGAGCTTCAGTGAAAGCGGCTTTGCCATCTCGGGCGGACAGGCGCGGCTGCTGGGGGGCGAGGTCCGGCTCGAAGGCGGGACCCGCGCCGCGGCCTCCGCCGGCGCGCGGCCCGCAGCCGGCGCGCAGGATTTTCCGGACGCGGCCGTGGTGATCCGGGCCCAGGGCAGCCTCACTGCCGAAGGCCTGCGCCAGGCGAAGGAGCTGGGCCTGGCGGCCCGCCTCGGCGCGCATGCCAGCGGCAGCACGGCCTACACCGCCAGTTTGGGTTTCAGGAAGGGCATGACCGAGATCAGTGTGGCCAGCAACCTGCAGGGCATGGCCCTGAGCCTGCCCGCGCCGCTCACGAAAAGCGCCGACAGCAGCCTGCCGCTGCGTTTCGAGAACACCGCCGTGCGGGTCGCGCCCGGTGCCGGGCCGGCCATGCAGGACCAGCTGTCGCTGAGTGTGGGAAGGCTGGCCTCGGTGCTGTATCTGCGTGACATCAGCGGCGCGGAGCCACGTGTGTTACGGGGCGCCATGGGCATCGGCCTGGAAGCCGGCGAAAGCGCGCCGCTGCCCGACAGCGGTGTCGCGGCCAACATCAACCTGGCGCGGGTGGATATCGATGCCTGGGAGAAGGTGCTGGAGGCGTCCGGCGATCCCTCACCCGCCACGGCGGCCGCCCCCAGCCGCCTGACCCCGGCCAGCGCCGTGCTCAGCTACCTGCCGACCAGCATGGCGATACGCGCCAAAGAGCTGCTGGTGGAAGGCCGCACGCTGCACAACGTGGTGCTTGGCGGCACGCGCGACGGCCTGACCTGGCGCGCCAACATCGATGCGACCGAACTCAACGGCTACGTCGAGTTCCGCCAGCCGGGTGGCGCAGGGTCCGGCCGGCTGTACGGGCGGCTGTCGCGGCTGAGTCTCGGACAGGGCACGGCCAGTGAGGTCGAGGCGATCCTGGACGAGCAGCCAGCCGGCATTCCGGCGCTGGATATCGTTGTCGAGGACCTGGAATTACGCGGCAAAAAACTCGGGCGGGTGGAGGTCGAGGCGATCAACCGCGGCGCCGGTACGGTGGCTCGCGAAGGCGGCGTGCGCGAGTGGCGGCTCAACAAGCTCAACATCATCATGCCGGAAGCCACGCTGACCGCCAGCGGCAACTGGGTGGCGGTCAATGCGCAGCAGGCAGCGGCGGCGACCCGCGGGCGCGCGCCGGTGGAAAGGCGCCGCACCGTCATGAACTTCCGCCTCGATATCGATGATTCGGGCGAGTTGCTCAGGCGCTTCGGCATGGCCGACGTCATCCGCCGGGGCAAGGGCCGGCTGGAAGGCCAGATCGCGTGGATGGGCTCGCCCCTGAGCCTGGATTACCCCAGCCTGAACGGCCAGTTCAATGTGAACGTGGCCTCGGGCCAGTTCCTCAAGGCGGATCCCGGCATTGCCAAGCTGCTGGGTGTCCTCAGCCTGCAGGCGCTGCCCCGGCGGCTGACCCTGGACTTCCGGGACGTGTTTTCCGAAGGCTTCTCGTTCGACTTCATCCGGGGTGATGTCAGCATCAACCAGGGCCTGGCCTTCACCAACAACCTGCAGATGAAAGGCGTCAATGCCGCCGTGCTGATGGAAGGTTCGGCCGACATTGCGAAGGAAACGCAAAACCTGGCGGTTGTGGTGGTGCCCGAGATCAACGCCGGCACCGCTTCCCTGATCGCCACGGTGATCAACCCGGCGATAGGCATCGGCACCTTTCTGGCGCAGTATTTCCTGCGGCGGCCGCTGACGCAGGCTGCCACCCAGGAGTTCCAGATCGACGGCACCTGGGCCAACCCGAAAATTACAAAAATCGAGCGCAAGCCGCCGGCCGCTGTCAAAGCCGGCGAAGAGACCGGGGAGAAGTGACATGTTTGTGGCCGTCCTGCAAATGGTCTCCGGCACCAGCGTCCAGGCCAACCTGGATGCAGCCAGGCAATTGCTCGAGCAGGCCAGCGCGCAAGGCGCTGAACTGGCCGTGCTGCCGGAGTATTTTTGCCTGATGGGCTGGAAAGACACCGACAAGCTGGCGGTGCAGGAAACGCCGGGCCGGGGCGCCATCCAGGACTTCCTGGCAGCCTCGGCGCGTGAGCTCAAGCTCTGGATTGTGGGCGGCACCGTGCCGCTGTGCGCCAGCGACAGCCTGCATGTGCGCAACAGCTCGCTGGTGTATGCGCCTTCGGGCGACTGCGTCGCGCGTTACGACAAGATCCATCTTTTCAGGTTCCATCAGGGCCAGGAACAGTACGACGAGTCGCGTGTGATCGAGAGCGGCGCGGGCCCGGTCAGCTTTGACCTGCCATCCGTCGACGGGCACAGCTGGCGTGTCGGCCTGAGCATCTGTTACGACCTGCGCTTTCCGGAGCTTTACCGCGCATTAAAAGCCGATCTGCTGCTGGTGCCCAGCGCTTTCACCTACACCACCGGGCAGGCGCACTGGGAAACCCTGCTGCGGGCACGCGCGATCGAAAACCTGGCCTATGTGGCGGCGGCCGCCCAGGGCGGCGCGCACGAGAACCAGCGCCGCACCTGGGGCCAGAGCCTCATCGTGGACCCCTGGGGCGAGATCCTCGCGCAGCACGCGCAGGGCCCGGGCGTGGTGCTGGCCGAACTGCGTGCGGACCGGCTGGACGCCGTGCGCCGGCAGCTTCCCGCGCTCAATCACGGGGTGTTGTGAGCGCGCCACCGCAAGCGAGCGACAGCTGGAAGGCGCGGCGCTGGAGCCGGCGCTGGGCGCTGTGGACCCTGCTGGTCGCCCTGCTGGTGGCCTTGCTCTCGACGCTGGTCTGGCTGGCGGGCCGCTACGAGGACAGCCAGGTGCAAAGCCGGCTCGAGCAGGATGCTGCGCAGATGGTCACGGACATCCGGGCCGAGCTGACCCGCAACGTACAGGGTTTTCAGGCCCTGCAGGTCAACAACCCTGCGCCCGAAGTCTGGCGCCTGCTCGCCGCAGAGCTGCTGCGCGACAACCGGGAACTGATGCGGCTGGAGTCACGCGACCTGGCGCTGGGCCTGGTGTCGTTTGCCGAGACACCCTACCGTACCTCGGTGTTCGAGCGGCTGGGCCGGGACGCCACCCAGAGCGATATCGGTTTTGCCTGCACGGCGGCGCGCCGTTTCAGCGGCCCGGCCTATTCGACCAGCTATTTCCTGCCGCAGGCCGATGGCCTGGGCCTGGAGGTGCTGGACATGTGCCTGCCGGTGCTGGTGTCCGGCCGGCTCGCCGGCTACCTGGTGGCGACCTACTCCTTGCCGGACATCCTGTCGGAACTGGTGGGCCGGCAGGTGGGGCGCGGCCAGGGTCTGGCCTTCACCGAAGCCGACGGCACGCGGCTGGCGATGTACGGCAACCCGACGCGCGGCAACCAGGCCTACATTGCGCAGCAACTGCTGGACCTGCCGGGCAATACCCTGGTACTGCGGCTGGAAAGCCGGCGCGGCACGCCGGCGCTGTTCCCGAACCTGCTGACCGCGCTGGTCACGGCCATGTCGATGGCACTGGTGGCGGTGCTGGCCTTGCTGGGGCGCGACATGCGCCGGCGCCTCAAGGTGGAGCACGACCTGGCCGACGCGCTGGCCTTCCGCAAGGCCATGGAAGACTCGCTGGTGACCGGCATGCGGGCGCGCGACCTGCAGGGCCGCGTGACCTACGTGAACCCGGCGTTTTGCCAGATGGTCGGCATGGAAGCCGGGGAACTGCTCAATCGCGACATGCCGCCGCCCTACTGGCCGCCCGAGCAGGTGGAGGAGTACGGCCAGCGCCAGGCCAGCCGGCTGGCTGTGGGCGCGACCCTGCCGCGCGAGGGCTTCGAGTCGGTCTTCATGCGGCGCGACGGTTCGCGTTTCCCGGTGCTGATCATCGAGGCGCCGCTGATCAATGCCGTCGGCAAACAGACCGGCTGGATGAGCGCCATCCTCGATGTCAGCGAGCAGCGGCGCATCGAGGAACTGTCGCGCGCCAGCCAGGACCGGCTCCAGGCCACGGCCCGCCTGGCCACGGTCGGCGAGATGGCCTCACTGCTGAGCCACGAGTTGAACCAGCCGCTGGCGGCGATTTCCAGCTACGCCACCGGCTCGCTGAACCTGCTGCAAAGCGCCGCTGCCGATGCCCGGCAGCCTTCCAGCAGCGAGGACCTGCAGCTGGCCATGCGCCGGATTGCCGAGCAGGCCGAGCGCGCCGGCAAGGTCATCAAGAGCGTGCATGACTTCGTGCGCCGCCGCGAGCAGGTGCGCGAGCCGATTGCGCCGCGCGCGCTGCTCGATGCGGTGATGCCACTGGTCAGCCTGCAGGCGCGCAAGCTCGGCGTGCGCGTGCTGATCGAGGTGGACCCGGGTTGCGGGCCGGTCCTGTGCGACCGGACCATGGTCGAGCAGGTGCTGCTCAATCTCGCGCGCAACGGCATGCAGGCCATGCAGGGGCTGGACAAAAGCCGCCGCGCCGACAAGGTGCTGACCCTGCGTGTGCGGCCGGCCGCGTCCAATGCCTGGAGCCGCTGGGTGGAGTTTTCCGTGATCGACCATGGTGAAGGCATTTCCGAGAAGGTGGCCCGGCAGTTGTTCACGCCGTTTTTCACCACCAAGGCCGAGGGCATGGGCCTGGGCCTGAGCCTGTGCCGCACGGTGATCGAGCAGCACGGCGGTTTCCTCGGCTTCGAAGCGGTGTCGCCTCAAGGTACGATTTTTACATTCACCCTGCCGGTGGCGGTCAGCCCCGGCGAATCACCGGACCGTGCCGCAGTGCCGGTCGGGACCTCCTGAAGGACTTGCCATGGAACCGATCCAGAACGCCACCGTGTACATCGTTGATGACGACGCCAGCGTGCGCGAAGCGCTGGCCTGGCTGCTGCGGTCGCGGCGCCTGCCCAGCGAGTCCTTCGACAGCGCCGAAGCTTTTGACGCGCGTATTTCCGGCGCCTTCCAGGTCAACGCCCCGTCGTGCGCGTTGCTCGACGTGCGCATGGGCGGCATGAGCGGTCTGGCGATGTTCGAGAAACTGATTGCCTGCGGTCTGCTGCCTGCCATGCCGGTGATTTTCCTGACCGGTCACGCCGACGTGCCTACCGCCGTGGATGCGGTCAAGCGCGGGGCCTTCGATTTCTGCGAGAAACCCTTTTCCGACAACGTGCTGGTGGACCGCATCGAGCAGGCGCTTGCGCAGTCGGCGGCGGTGCTGGCCCAGCGCAGCGAGCACACCGGCCTGCGCGCGCGCCTGGACGGCCTGACCGAGCGCGAGCGCGACGTGATGCGGCTGGTGGTGGAGGGTTTGCCGAACAAGCTGGTGGCCGACCAGCTCGACATCAGCGTGCGCACGGTGGAGGTCCACCGCGCCCGGGTTTTTGACAAAATGAGCGTAAAGTCGGCGGTGGAGCTGGCTAATTTGCTACGTAATTTATAGCGGATCGTCCGGTTTCCCGGGTCGCGTTTCAGGCTTCGCCGGGTCCTTGAGTTCGCCGTTCTTGCGGCCGGAGAACATGGTCCACCAGACAATGAACACCAGAATCAGCAGGGCCCCCAGGGCTTCAAGTAAAAGTAAGGCCATGACTGTTTTTTCCCGCGCAATACATCACGCCGCCATTATCGCTTTCATGGGGCTGCTTGCTTCCTGCGCCACCGCGCCGCCGCCCGCATCACCGCTGCCGGTGCCACCGGTTGCCGGCGCTCCGCGACCCGCCGACGGCAGCAGCCTGCCGCCGGCGAGGGTGCAGGGCAAAAGCCGCTGGGTGCCGGTGGCCTGGTCCGAGTTGCCGGGTTTCGAGAGCGACACGCTGTTCGAGGCCTGGAACGCCTGGCTCAAGAGCTGCGAGCGGCCCGGCCCGGCGTTTGCGCCGCTGTGCGGCGAGGTGCGGCGCCTGAGTATCGCCAGCGCCGACGAACAGCGTGCCTGGATGGTCAGCCGGCTCCAGCCCTATCGCGTCGAAACCCCGCAGGGCGTGGCCGAAGGCCTGCTCACCAGTTATTACGAGCCGGTGTTCAAGGCCAGCCGTCAGAGCGGCAACGGTTACAGCGTGCCGCTGTACCAGCTGCCGGCGGGTCTTGCCAGCCGCAAGCCCTGGTACACGCGCCAGGAGATCGAGACCCTGCCGGAAGCGCAGGCGGCACTGCGCGGCCGCGAAATTGCCTTCATGGCCGATGCCATCGACGTGTTGATGCTGCACATCCAGGGCTCGGGGCGTTTGCAGCTGACCGAGGCCGACGGCTCCCAGCGCACGGTGCGTGTCGCGTTTGCCGGGTCCAACGAGCGGCCCTACCGCAGCGTGAACCAGTGGCTGCTGGAGCAGGGCGTGACCAAAATCAATCCATGGCCCGACGCGACCAAGGCCTGGGTGGCGCAAAACCCGCAGCGCCTGCCGCAGCTGCTCTGGAGCAACCCGCGCTACATCTTTTTCCGCGAGGAGGCGCTCAGCGAGCAGGATGCGTCTTACGGGCCGCGCGGCGCCCAGGGCGTGGCGCTGACCCCGGGCCGCTCGATTGCGGTGGACCGCGACAGCATCCCCTACGGCACGCCGGTCTGGCTGGCCTCGCGCGGCCCGGCCGCCGAGTTGCAGAAGCTGGTGATGGCGCAGGACACCGGCAGCGCCATCGTCGGGGCGGTGCGCGCCGATTATTTTGCGGGCACGGGGCCGGAAGCCGGGCTGCTGGCCGCCCGCGTCAACCAGCCCCTGCGTTTGTGGGCGCTGTGGCCCAAGTGAGCCGACGTCCGGGAGGTGTGATGAACAGAAAACGCTGGTTCCTGGCCTCAATGGTGGTGTTGACCGGCTGTGCCGGGCCCGGTGCGCCATCGGGTCAGCAGTCCTGGCGCTGTGAACACGGCATCGATTTCCGCGTGCGTTTTGTCGACGACAGCGCGCTGCTCGAGGGTGCGCGTGCCAATGAAGTGTTGTTTCGCGATGCCGGCGGCCAGGGGCCGCAGCAGTCGGTCTACCGCAATGCCACGATGCGCGCCGAGTTCGGACTCGGCGCCAGCGGCCGGGAGGCACTGCTCACCTACCCGGCGCTGCCCCTGAAGGCGCGTTGCGTGCGCGACTGAGCCGCGCACGTATGCCCCTGGCTTATTCGATCTTCGCGCCCGAGGCCTTCACGACGTCGGCCATGCGTTTGTAGTCCACGGCCAGCAGCTTGCCGAAATCGGCATTGCTCATGGCCCTGGGCTCGATGCCCTGCTTGTCCAGGCGCTCGAGGATCACCGGGTCTTTCAGCAGTTTGGCCATGGCCGTGTTGATGCGCGTGGCTTCTGCCGCGGGTGTTGCGGCCGGGCCCAGCAGGCCGAACCAGGAGTCGAAGGCATAGCCGGGCAGGCCGCTTTCGGCAATCGTCGGCAGTTCGGGCAGGTACTTGCTGCGTTGCGGCGAGGTCACGCCCAGCAGCCGGATGCGGCTGTCCTTGGTGAACGCCAGCGCGCCAATGCTGGCGGCGATCACCGCGTGGGCGCGGCCCGAGATCACTTCGTTGATGGCTTCGCCGGTGGCCTTGAGCGGCACATGCACCAGGTCGATGCCGGCCAGGCCGTTGAAGTAGGCCATGGACAGGTGCGTGGCGCTTCCCATGCCGGCCGTGGCGTAGTTCATCTTGCCGGGGTTGGCCTTTGCATAACGGATGAACTCGGCGACGTTTTTGGCCGGCACGTCCGGATGGATCATCAGCACATAACCCGCGGTGCCGATATGGGCCAGCGGCGCAAAGTCTTTTTGCGGGTCGTAGGCCAGCTTGGTGTAGAGCGAACCGGCAATGTTGTGGCTGGCGGCGGCCATCACCATGGTGCTGCCGTCTGGCTCGGACTTGGCGACAAAACCGGTGCCTATGGTGCCGCCCGCGCCGGCGCGGTTTTCGACGATCACGGTCTGGCCCAGCGCCTGGCCGAGTTCGCCGTTCATGGCGCGCGCCAGGATGTCCTGCACGCCGCCGGCCGCGTAGGGCACGACAATCCGCACGGTTTTGCCGCTGCCCTGGGCCCAGGCCGGCAAGGCGCTCAGGCCCGTGAGGGCGGCCAGTCCGGTGGCCATGGCGGCGCCCAGCAGGGTTCTACGCTTGATCATGTTGTTTCTTTCCTTGTAGTGGCTGTTCAGTTGATGCAGATCTCGTCGGCCAGGCGGCGCATGAAACGTTCGCACCAGGCCAGTTGTTCGAGGGTCACCCACTCGTTGGGCTGGTGTGCCTGCGCGATGTGGCCGGGGCCACAAACGATGGTCGGCACACCGACCTGGTGGAACAATGCAGCTTCCGTGCCAAAGGACACCTTGCCGGCGCCCGACGACGCATCCACACCGGCGCAGCTGAAACACAGGCGCGCAATCTCGCTGTCGGCATCGGTGGCAAAACCCGGCAGCACCGAATTGAGCTTGTGCGTGATGCCGGTGTCGGGCGCCACCGCCTGCATCGCCGGCACCAGGCTGTCGGCGAATTCTTTCGCTTCATTGAACAGCAGCACCGGTGAATTCATGTGGTGATGCCGGATCTCCCAGGTCACCTCGCAGTCGCGCGGGATGATGTTGAGCGCGGTGCCGCCGGCGATCACGCCGGTGTGGATGGTGGTGTGCGGCACGTCGTAAATCGCATCGAACGGGCCTTCAGCGACCAGGCGGCGGTGCATGGACTTGAGTTTGGTGACGAACTCGCAGGCGATCTCGACCGCGTTGACGCCCTGCGGTGTCAGCGAGGAGTGCGCCTCGAAGCCGCGCACCGAGGTTTTGTAGGCGTGTTTGCCCTTGTGGGCGATCACCACCTGCATGCCGGTCGGTTCGCCGACGATGCAGCCTGCCGGCTTGTAGCCGCGCTCGACCATGTCGGCAATCAGGCGGCGCACACCGATGCAGCCGACTTCCTCGTCGTAGCTGAAAGCCAGGTGGACCGGCCGCTTGAGCTTGCGCCTGAGCAGTTCAGGCACCATCATCAGTGCGGTGGCGCCGTAACTTTTCATGTCGGTCACGCCGCGCCCATACAGCCGGTCGCCGATGACCTGCGCAACAAAGGGGTCGGTGTCCCAGGGCTGGCCATCGACAGGCACCACGTCGGTGTGGCCCGACAGCACCAGGCCGCCGGTTTTTGTTTCGCCATCTGCTGCGGGCAGGGTGGCCCAGAGGTTGGCCTTTTTGCCGCTGTCGTCGTACGTCAGGTGGCATTCAATGCCCTGGGCTTCGAGCAAGGCGCGCGTCCATTCGATGATGGGCAGGTTGCTGTCGCGCGAGACCGAGGCAAAAGAGATCCACTTTTCGATCAGTGGCAGCGCAGCGAGGTCGGCGGCCTGTACGGCGTGCGCGGCGGCGGTGGGGAGGGGGGCGTTCATGGGGGCCTTTGCTGGAAAGCCCTGGAACAGGGCGGATCGGGGGGATATGAAAAATTGTAGGGCAGCCAGGGCTTGCTATCAAAAACATAGCTGCTTCTGCCTGCCAGTCAAGGGCTGGAGGCCAAAAACACGCAAAATTCAGGCCATGGCGACGGATTCCGCCTTTTCGTCCGCGCGACCCGCCCAGGCGCTGCACATTTCCGCCGGCAGCGAACTCTTGCGCTGGATCAGGTCGTGTTTGGCAAACAGTTCGGCAATCCAGTCCACAAACACGCGCACCTTGTTGCTCAGGTGCCGGTTCGGCGGATACACCACGTGCAGGGGCACGGCACCGCCGCACCACTCGGTGAACAGCGGCTCGAGTTCGCCACGGCTGATGTGGTCCTGCACCAGGAAGGTGGCGGTGTGCAGCACGCCGAGGCCAGCCAGCACGGCGACCACTCCGGCGCGCGAGTCATTGACCGACAGCAGGTGGCGGCCGTCGAGTTCTATGCTTTCGCCGTCGCGGTAATACTCGAAGGTGTACATCTTGCCGTTGCGCGGCGAGGCATAACGGATCAGCTGGTGGTTCTCGAGCTCGCGCGGGTGTTTGGGTTTGCCATGGCGCTTGAGGTAGTCCGGTGAGGCGCAGGACACCAGGTAAAACTCGCCAATGCGGCGCGCCACCAGCGACTGGTCGGTCAGCTCGCCGCCGCGCACCACGCAGTCCACGTTTTCCGCAATGATGTCGACCTGCCGGTCGCTGACGCCGAGCTCGAGCTGGATGTCGGGGTACCGCGCATAAAAGTCGGGCAGGGCCGGAATGATCACGGTCAGGCCCAGCGACGAAGGCACATCGACCTTGAGCCGCCCGCGTGGGCTGGCCTTGGCGCGCGACATGCTCGATTCGAGTTCCTCGACTTCGCCCAGCAGCCGGCTCGCCTGTTCGTAATAGGCCGCGCCGTCGACGGTGACAGCGACCTTGCGTGTGGTCCGGTTCAGCAGCTTGGTGTCCAGTTCCTTTTCGAGATCCTGGATCAGCCGGGTCACGGTGGCCTTGGGCAGGTCCATGGAATCGGCGGCCTTGGTGAAGGTGCCGGCTTCCACGACGCGTACAAAAGCCTGCATGGCGGAAAACTTGTCCATGAATCCATCCTGAACTGTGAAAGCGGGGAGGGCCGGCTCGTAAAAACCGGCTTGGGCGCTGATTTTGCCGCTAATTTCAGCCCCATTGTTTCTGTGGTGAAACAAACTATATCCAAAAGGGCTATTTATTAAGCATTGGACCGCGCCTACATTCTGCTGCATCGCAACAAATCTGGCGCCGCACAGCGGCATCGCCCATGTTCAGCCCGCAATCCTCATCGCTTTGTTCCGCCGGCACCTGGCCCGACGGCCTGGACCAGCAGATCGCCATCAGCCGGGACCGGCAGCTTGATGTGCGGGTGTACGGCCGGCATCCGGACAGCCTGGTCGAGCCCGTGCCGCTGGTGCTGCACTTCCATGCCGGGGCGTTTGTCGCAGGCTCGCTGGACCAGGGCGCCTGCATCGCCGGCCTGCTGGCAGATGCCGGCGCCGTGGTGATCTCGGTGGACTACCCGCTGGCTCCCAGCCATCCTTTCCCCGAGGCGGTCGAGACCGGTTATGCGGCGCTGGTCTGGGCCGGGAAGGCCAGGCACAAGCTGGCCGGCCGCAACGCGCCGCTGCTGATCGCCGGCGAAGAGGCCGGCGGCAACCTGGCGGCGGCGATCGCCCTGATGGCGCGCGACCAGGACGCACCGCGGCTGGCCGGCCAGATCCTGCTGTCGCCCATGCTCGACGCCTGCATGGCCACGGCTTCGCTGCGCGACGCGCATGCCGGGCCGGTCGGCTGCACCTGGGCCGACGGCTGGCACCAGTACTTGCCGCGCCAGGAAGACGCCGGCCATCCGTATGCCGCGCCCGGCGCCGCGCTGCGCCTGCCGGGCCTGCCGCCCACCCTGCTGATCACTGCCGGGGACGACCCGCTGCGCGATGAAACCCGCAGCTTTGCCGGGCGGCTGCGGCAGGCCGGCGTGCGGGTGCAGGAGGCCGTGTTGCCGCACACCACCGGCTGGCCGCTCAGTTACCGGAACACCGGCGAGAACCCTGCCGTCTGGAGCGACGCGGTCCGGCAGCAGTTCAGCGATTTTTTTGCCAGCCTTGCCGCGGCCTGATCGCGTGCAAGCCACCACTTTTCCAACTTCACCACTTTTCCTTTGAGGGAGTCACCATGTCATCGATTCATCTGACCCAGCGTCAACGCCGCAACGCCGGCATCCTGCTGGCGGCGCTGGCCATCACCGGCATTTCCGCCACCGCCTTCGGCCTGTCGGACTCGGGCGCCGCCTCCGGTGCGCCGGCCGCGGCCCCGGCCACGCCGGTGTCCGTCGCCACCGTCGTGCAGAGCGAGGTCGCCGCCTGGGACGAGTTTTCGGGCCGGCTCGAGGCGGTTGAACGTGTGGACATTCGTTCGCGCGTCGCCGGCACCCTGCAGGCGGTGCATTTTCGCGAAGGCGCACTGGTCAAAAAAGGCGAGCTGCTGCTGACGATTGATCCCGCGCCTTATGCCGCCGAGGTGCAGCGCGCGGACGCCCAGGTTGCCGCGGCGCAAGCGCGTGTGGCACAGGCCAGAGGCGAGCAGGAGCGCGCGCAGCGCCTCTGGACCGAGCAGGCGATCTCGAAACGTGAATTCGACGAGCGCAGCAACGGCCAGCGCGAGGCCGACGCCAACCTGCGCGCCGCCCAGGCCGCGCTGCAGACCGCGCAACTGAGCCTGGGCTACACGCAGGTCCGCGCGCCGGTCCCCGGCCGCGTCGGCAAGCTCGAGCTCACGGCAGGCAACCTGGTGGCTGCAGGCCCGGGCGCGCCAGTGCTGACCACGCTGGTGTCGGTCAGCCCGATCTACGCGAGTTTCGACGCCGACGAGCAGGTGGTGGCCAAGGCGCTGAAGGACGTGAGCAGCGGCGGCGACCGCAGGCTCGAGCGCATCCCGGTGCAGATGGGCACCGCCGCCAGCAGCGACACACCCTTCGAGGGCCGGCTGCAACTGGTCGACAACCAGGTCGATGCCAAAAGCGGCACGGTACGGGCCCGCGCGGTCTTCGACAACAAGGACGGCCAGCTGATGCCCGGACAGTTCGCACGCATACGCATGGGCCAGGCGACGCAGGCCACCGCCCTGCTGGTCAACGAACGCGCCGTCGGCACCGACCAGAACAAGAAATATGTGCTGGTGGTCGGCGCCGACAACAAGGCCTTGTACCGCGAGGTCACGCTGGGCGCTTCGGTCAACGGCCTGCGCGTCGTCAAAAACGGCCTGGCGCCGAACGAACGCATCGTCGTCAACGGCCTGCAGCGTGTGCGCCCCGGCGCGCTGGTGGCGCCGCAGCCGGTCGAGATGTCGGCCAAGGCCGAGCTGCAGGCCGACAAGCCGGTCAAGTTGGCCGCGAAGTAAAGCAAAAGCGCCGGGGCCTGCGGGCCCCGGCCTGAACAAGAAGAATTGCCATGAATCTCTCCAAGTTTTTTATCGACCGGCCGATTTTTGCCGGCGTGTTGTCGCTGCTGATGCTGATCGCCGGCCTGGTCGCGCTGCGCGGCCTGCCGATCTCCGAGTACCCGGAAGTCGCGCCGCCCTCGGTGGTGGTGCGCGCCCAGTACCCCGGCGCCAACCCCAAGGTGATTGCCGAAACCGTGGCCATGCCGCTGGAAGAATCCATCAACGGGGTCGAGGGCATGCTGTACATGGGCAGCCAGGCCACCACCGACGGCGTGATGACCTTGACCGTGACTTTCAAGCTCGGCACCGACCCCGACAAGGCGCAGCAAATGGTGCAGAACCGCGTCTCGCAGGCCGAGCCGCGCCTGCCCGAAGAGGTGCGCCGGCTTGGCGTCACCACCGTCAAGAGCGCGCCCAACATCACCATGGTGGTTCACCTGGTGTCGCCGAATGACCGTTACGACATCAACTACCTGCGCAACTACGCCGTGCTCAACGTCAAGGACCGCCTCGCGCGTATCCAGGGCGTGGGCCAGGTGCAGATTTTCGGCGGTGGCGACTACTCGATGCGGGTCTGGCTGGACCCGCAAAAGGTCGCGCAGCGCGGCCTGTCGGCCAGCGATGTGGTCGCGGCCATCCGCGGCCAGAACGTGCAGGCGGCCGCCGGCGTGGTCGGCGCCTCGCCGGGCCTGCCGGGCGTGGACATGCAGCTGTCGATCAATGCCCAGGGCCGTCTGCAGACCGAGGAAGAGTTCGGCGACATCATCGTCAAGACCGGCAGCGACGGCGCAGTCACGCGCTTGCGCGACCTGGGCCGCCTCGAACTGGGCGCGGCCGACTATTCGCTGCGTTCCTTGCTGAACAACAAACCTGCCGTCGGCATGGGCGTGTTCCAGGCGCCGGGCTCGAACTCGCTGGAGATCTCGGACGCGGTGCGCCAGACCATGGACGAACTCGCGAAGAACATGCCTGAAGGCGTGGAGTACCGCATTGCCTACGACCCGACGCAGTTTGTGCGCGCCTCCATCCAGTCGGTGATCACGACACTGCTCGAAGCCGTGGCGCTGGTGGTGCTCGTGGTGATTTTGTTCCTGCAGACCTGGCGCGCCTCCATCATCCCGCTGCTGGCCGTGCCGGTGTCGGTGGTCGGCACCTTTGCCGTGCTGCACCTGCTGGGCTTTTCGATCAATGCACTTTCCCTGTTCGGGCTGGTGCTGGCCATCGGCATCGTGGTCGACGACGCCATCGTGGTGGTCGAAAACGTCGAGCGCAATATCGAGGCCGGCCTGTCGCCGCGTGAGGCGACCTACCGCGCCATGCGTGAGGTCTCGGGGCCCATCATCGCGATTGCGCTGGTGCTGGTCGCAGTCTTCGTGCCGCTGGCTTTTATCAGCGGCCTGACCGGCCAGTTCTACAGGCAGTTCGCGGTCACGATCGCGATCTCGACCGTGATCTCGGCGATCAACTCGCTGACGCTGTCGCCGGCGCTGGCGGCGTTGCTGCTCAAAAGCCACGATGCGCCCAAAGACGCGTTGACGCGCGGCATGGACAAGGTGTTCGGCCGTTTCTTCGCCTGGTTCAACCGGCTGTTCAGCCGCGGCGCTCAGGGCTACAGCACCGGCGTCAAAAGTGCCATCTCGCGCAAGACGCTGATGCTGGTGATGTACGCGGTGCTGGTGGCGGCAACGGTCGGCATCTTCAAGCTGGTGCCCGGCGGTTTTGTGCCGGCACAGGACAAGCAGTACCTGATCGGCTTTGCGCAGCTGCCCGACGGCGCGACACTGGACCGCACCGAAGACGTGATCCAGCGCATGGGCGAGATCATGAAGGCCAACCCGAACGTCGAAGACGCGATTGCCTTCCCCGGCCTGTCGATCAACGGCTTCACCAACAGCTCCAACTCGGGCATTGTGTTTGCCACGCTCAAGCCCTTTGCCGAACGCAAGAAGGCTGACCAGAGCGGCGGCGCGGTGGCGGGCCAGCTCAACGGCGCCTTTGCCGGCATCCAGGACGCCTTCATCGTGATGTTCCCGCCGCCGCCGGTTGAGGGCCTGGGCACCACCGGCGGCTTCAAGCTGCAGCTGGAGGACCGCGCCTCATTGGGTTACGACGCGATGGACGGCGCGGTCAAGGCCTTCATGGAAAAGGTGTCGCAGGCGCCCGAGATCGCCGGCACCTTCACGAGCTGGCAGGTCAACGTGCCGCAGCTGTATGCCGACATCGATCGCACCAAGGCGCGCCAGCTCCATGTGCCGGTGACCGACATCTTCGACACCATGCAGATTTACCTCGGCAGCCTGTACGCCAACGATTTCAACAAGTTTGGCCGCACCTACAGCGTGCGGGTGCAGGCCGACGCGCCCTACCGCGCGCGTGCCGAAGATGTGGGCCTGCTCAAGGTGCGCTCCACCACCGGAGAGATGGTGCCGCTGTCGGCGCTGATGAAGGTGAACTCCAGCTTCGGCCCCGAGCGCGCGATGCGTTACAACGGCTACCTGTCGGCCGACGTCAGCGGCGGCCCGGCCCCCGGTTATTCCTCGGGCCAGGCGCAGCAGGCCATCGAACGCATCGCGGCGGAAACATTGCCCAAAGGCATTGGCTTTGAGTGGACCGAGCTGACCTACCAGGAAATCCTGGCCGGCAATTCCGCGGTGCTGGTGTTTCCGCTGGCCCTGCTGCTGGTGTTCCTGGTGCTGGCCGCGCAGTACGAAAGCCTGACCCTGCCGATCGCCATCATCCTGATCGTGCCCATGGGCCTGCTGGCGGCGATGACCGGCGTCTGGCTCTCGGGTGGCGACAACAATGTCTTCACCCAGATCGGGCTGATGGTGCTGGTGGGCTTGTCGGCGAAAAACGCCATCCTGATCGTCGAGTTTGCGCGCGAACTGGAGTTCGCCGGCCGCACGCCGGTGCAGGCCGCGATCGAGGCCAGCCGACTGCGCCTGCGTCCCATTTTGATGACCTCGCTGGCTTTTGTGATGGGTGTGCTGCCGCTGGTGCTGTCCACCGGCGCCGGTGCCGAGATGCGCTCGGCCATGGGTGTGGCGGTGTTCGCCGGAATGATTGGCGTGACGGCCTTCGGACTGTTCCTCACGCCGGTGTTTTATGTGGCCTTGCGCAGCATGGCCGGCAACCGGCCGCTCAAGCTGCACGGCGAAGTGCCCCACATCGAGGCCTTTGCGGGCGGTGGCGGTGCGCCGGTACATGCCCAGCCGGCCGCACGCATTGGCCACCACGAATAAACAGAACCATTCCAAGGAGTTCACCATGAACCACATGTCTTCACGGCTGCGCAGCGCGCTGGTGCCTTTGCTTGCCGCCCTGGTGCTGGCCGGCTGCGCCACCTCCACCCCTATCGACGCTTCCAGTCTGCCGGTCACGCCGCCGGCGTTCAGGAACCAGGATGCCTCCCGCGTGCTGGCGCTTGCGCCTGCCTCCGCAGAAGCGCAAACGCAGGGCCGCTGGTGGTCGGTGTTTGCCGACCCGGTGCTGGACCAGCTGGTCGAGCGCGCTGGCCGCAACAACAGCAGCGTGCAGGTTGCGGCCGGCCGGCTGGCCCAGGCGCGAGCGCTGCTCCGGTCCACCGATGCGAACCGGCTGCCGCAGGTGGATCTGGGTGCCGGCGCGGTGCGCCAGCAAAACAGCACGACCGCCAACCGCCCGCAAACCGTGGTCAGCGTGGGCGCCAATTTGTCGTGGGAGCTCGATTTGATAGGCCGGCTGTCGCTGGCTTCCGACGCCGCTTCGCTGGACGCTTCCTCGCGTGAAGCCCTGCTGCGCAACACCCGGCTGCTGGTGCAGGCCCAGGTGGCGCAAACCTATCTGCAGTTGCGTGCGCTGGACGCCGAACGCACCCTGGTGCGCGGTACCCTGCAGGCCTACGGCGACACCTTGCGGCTGACCGAGGTGCGTTTCAGGGAGGGTGACGTCGCCGAGCTCGATGTGGCGCGGGTGCGCACCGAGGTGGCGTCCACCGAGTCGGACGCACTGGCGCTGGACCGGCGCCGCGCCGAGCTCGAACATGCACTGGCGGTGCTGGTCGGCGAGGTGGCCTCCAGCTTCGAGCTCCAACCGGCGGACTGGTCCACGGCCTTGCCGGTGATTCCGGCCGGTGTACCCAGTACCGTGCTGGTGCGACGGCCCGACGTCTCGGCCGCGCAAAGCAGCATGCAGGCCGCCCAGGCCAGGGCCGGTGTCGCCAAAGCCGCGTGGTTTCCGAGTTTTTCGCTGACCGCCACCGGTGGTTATGCGGCGCCGGAAATCGGCGACCTGTTCAAGCTGTCCACGCGCGCCTGGGGCGTGGGGGCCTTGCTGTCGCTGCCGATTTTTGACGGCGGGCGGCGCGAGGCCGGCGTGGCCAGCGCAAATGCCGAACTTGACATCGCGCTGGCCAACTACCGCGAACAAATCCTGGTGGCTTTCCGTGACGTGGAAGACCAACTCTCGGCGCTGCGCCTGCTGGCCGGGCAGTCGGAGGCGCAAACGCGTTCGGTGGCATCGGCCGCACGTGCCACCGTGTTGTCGGGCGCGCGTTACCGCAACGGCCTGGTCAGCCAGCTCGAACTGCTTGATGCCCAGCGCAGCGAACTGCGGAACCGGCGCGAGGCCCTGCAGGTGCGCGCCGCGCAATACCTGGCGACGGTGGGGCTGATACGCGCGCTGGGTGGCGGTTGGGCCTGAAGGCGCATCCCTGTGGAGGCTCACTGCGTGTAGCCTCTTCTGCCCTTGCAGGGGACGGCCCCCGCTGGATCCGGAGGTTGCAGTGCTATGTAATTGATAGCTGCTTGCCACCGCCGGACGGGGGCTGGCGGCCGATTTGATGCTTAACGCAGCGACGGACCCTGAATCAGGCGTTCAGGAGCCTTTTTTGCCGCCCGCCAGATGGCCCAGCGGCAGGGCGCTGCTGGCCTTGACCTCGCCCAGCGAAAAGCTGGTGTGCAAGTCTTTCACGTTCGGCAGGTTGATCAGGCTTTTCAGCGCAAAGCGCGAAAAGCTGTCCAGGTCCTGCGCCACCACCTGCAGCTCGAAGGTGCCGGTGCCGCTGATGTAGTGGCAGGCAATGATTTCGGGCAGCTTGCGGATGGCTTCTTCCATCACGCTGGTGGCGTCGCCGGTGTTGCGGTCGGCGTCCAGCCGCACAAAGGCCAGCACCCCCAGGCCGATCTTCTGGCGGTCGATTTCGGCCCGGTAACCCTTGATGAAGCCGCTTTCCTCGAGCGCGCGCACACGCCGCCAGCAGGGCGCGGCGCTCAGGCCGACACGGGTGCTGAGTTCGGCATTGCTGAGGCGGCCGTCGGTTTGCAATTCATTCAGGATGGCGATGTCAAACTTGTCGAGTGTTTCCATATTTGGCGATTATGAGCAAGATTCTTTCTTCAGGCCATGGAATAAGGGCATAGAAAGCAAAGACTTATCCGTTCATCGCGCCTACACTTTGCTGATATATAGAGGCACCACCCTATCCGGGTGATCAGCTTCTTTCCCCGCCTACCCGGCGGTTCAGCCCACGACTGGAGACAAGATGAACGCCCCCCTGCCCGAACACATCCGCAAGGCCCTCGAGACCGTGAGCCTCGAGGACAAATACGCACTCGATTACGGCCAGGCCTTTATGAGCGGCGTGCAGGCGCTGGTCAAGCTGCCCATGCTGCAGCGTCAGCGCGATGCGCTGCAGGGCAAAAACACCGCCGGCTTCATCAGCGGCTACCGCGGCTCGCCGCTGGGCGGTTATGACCAGGCGCTGGTCAAGGCGGCGCCTTTCCTGAAGGCGCAGAACATCGTGTTCCAGCCGGGCGTCAATGAAGAACTGGCCGCGACTGCGCTGTGGGGCACACAACAACTGGGCTTTTCGCCGCCCGGCACCAACAAGTTCGATGGTGTCTTCGGCATCTGGTATGGCAAGGGGCCCGGCGTGGACCGTTGCTCCGATGTCTTCAAACATGCCAACATGGCCGGCACCACCGCCTGGGGCGGCGTGATTGCAGTGGCCGGCGACGACCATGTGGCCAAAAGCTCGACCGCCGCGCACCAGAGCGACCACATCTTCAAGGCCTGCGGCCTGCCGGTGTTTTTCCCTGCCAATGTGCAGGAAATCCTGGACCTCGGTGTGCACGCGTTTGCGATGAGCCGCTTCTCGGGTGTCTGGGCCGGCATGAAAACCATCCAGGAAATTGTCGAGTCCAGCGCCACCGCGATGATTGACCCGGAGCGGGTCCAGATCAGGCTGCCGACCGACTTCCCCATGCCGCCGGGCGGCGTGCACATCCGCTGGCCCGACGCCGCGCTGGAGCAGGAGGCACGCCTGTTCGACTACAAATGGTATGCGGCACTCGCGTACATCCGCGCCAACCGGCTCAACTACAACGTGATCGAAGGGCCGAATGACCGCTTCGGCATCATTGCCAGCGGCAAGGCCTACAACGACACGCGCCAGGCCCTGATCGACCTGGGCCTGGACGACGCCACTTGCCGCCAGCTCGGCATCCGGCTGCACAAGGTCGGCGTGGTCTGGCCGCTGGAGGCCCAGGGCACGCGCGAATTTGCGACCGGCCTGCGCGAGATCCTGGTGGTCGAGGAAAAGCGCCAGGTCATCGAGTACCAGCTCAAGGAAGAGCTCTACAACTGGCGCGCCGACGTGCGCCCCAACATCTACGGCAAGTTCAACGAGGTCGATGGCGACTTCAGCGGTGGCGAGTGGTCCATGCCGAACCCGACCGCCAACACGCTGCTGCGCGCCAATGCCGATTTGTCGCCCTCGCTGATCGCCAGGGCGATTGCCCAGCGCGTGCGCAAGCTCGGCCTGGACAGCGACATGACGGCGCGCCTCGATGCGCAGCTCGCGATCCTGGAGGCCAAGGAGCGTGCGCTTCAGGTGCTGGAGATCAAGGCCGAGCGCCAGCCCTGGTTTTGTTCGGGCTGTCCACACAACACCTCGACCAAGGTGCCCGAAGGCTCGCGCGCGATGGCCGGCATCGGCTGCCACTTCATGGCGCTGTGGATGGACCGCAGTACCTCGGGCTTCACCCAGATGGGCGGCGAGGGCGTGCCCTGGGTCGGGCAGCAGCCCTTCACCACCGACCAGCATATTTTTGCCAACCTCGGTGACGGCACCTATTTCCACAGCGGCTCGCTGGCGGTGCGCCAGGCGGTTGCCGCGGGCGTCAACATCACCTACAAAATCCTCTACAACGACGCGGTCGCCATGACCGGCGGCCAGCAGGTCGGCGAGCGGCCCGAAGGCCACTCGGTGGTACAGATTGCCCAGTCCATGCGGGCCGAGGGCGTGGCCCAAATTGTGGTGGTGACCGACGAGCCGGAGAAATACGAGGGCGTGACGCTGGTCGAAGGTGTGGCGGTGCAACACCGCGACGAGCTCGATGTCATCCAGCGGCAGTTCCGCGAGATCAAGGGCACCACCGTCATCATTTACGACCAGACCTGCGCGACCGAAAAGCGCCGCCGCCGCAAGCGCGGCAGCCTGGTGGACCCGGCCCAACGGGTGGTCATCAACGAGCTGGTCTGCGAAGGTTGCGGCGACTGCGGCGTGCAGTCCAACTGCCTCAGTGTGGAGCCGCTGGAGACCGAATTCGGCCGCAAGCGCCAGATCAACCAGTCGACCTGCAACAAGGACATGTCCTGCCTCAAGGGCTTTTGCCCGAGTTTTGTGACCGTCGAGGGAGGCCAGCTCAAGAAAAAGGCCAAGGGCAAGTCGGCCTCGCCGTTCGAGATGGGCGCCCTGCCCGAGCCGCGCATTCCGGGCACCGAAGGTGTCGACGGCAAGGTCTGGGGCATCGTGGTGGCCGGGGTCGGCGGCACCGGTGTCATCACCATCGGCCAGCTACTGGGCATGGCCGGCCATATCGAGGGCAAGGGCATCGTCACACAGGACGCCGGCGGCCTGGCGCAAAAAGGCGGCGCGACCTGGAGCCATGTGCTCATAGGCGCAAGCCAGGACGACATCCGCACCACCCGCGTCGGCATGGCCGGGGCCGACCTGATCATCGGCTGCGACCCGATCGTGGCGGCCGGCAAGGAGACGGTGCTGCGCATGCGCGAGGGCCGCACCCATGTGGCGCTCAACTCCTACAGCACGCCAACGGCCGCCTTCGTGCGCAACGCCAACTGGCAGAACCCGGCGGAGGCCTGTGCCGCGGAAATTGTCAAGGCGGTCGGGGTGGCCGGTGTCGGCGCTTTTAATGCCGACGCAGCGTCCACAAAATTGATGGGCGACAGCATTTACACCAACCCCATGATGCTGGGTTACGCCTGGCAAAAGGGCTGGATCCCGCTGGAATACGCCTCGCTGATGCGTGCCATCGAGCTCAATGCGGTGGCGGTGGACAACAACAAGACCGCGTTCGCGTGGGGCCGCCGCGCCGCCCATGATCCCGCTTCGGTGGAAAAGCTGCTGGGCTCGGCCCAGGTCATCGCCATGCCGGCGCCGCGCCAGGGCCTGGCTGATCTGGTGGCACGCCGCGTCGCCTTCCTCACGGACTACCAGAATGCCGCCTATGCCAGGCGTTATGAAAGCTTCGTGGGTCGGGTCCAGCAGGCCGAATCGGCCCTCGGCAAGACCCAGCTCACCGAGGCCGTTGCGCGCTACCTGTTCAAGCTGATGGCCTACAAGGACGAATACGAGGTGGCGCGCCTGCACACCGACCGCAGCTTCCATGACAAGGTGAACGCGATGTTTGAGGGCGATTTCAAGCTGAACTACCACCTGGCACCGCCCATGATCGCCAGAAGCAACGACAGGGGCGAGCTGCAAAAGCAGAAGTTCGGCCCGTGGATGCTGGGCGCTTTCAGGCTGCTGGCCCGGTTCAAGGGGCTGCGGGGCAGCGCGCTGGACCCGTTTGGCCGGACTGAAGAGCGGAAAATGGAGCGCGCCCTGATCACCGAGTATGAAAGCAGCATCGAAGAGATCCTGCAGTCGCTGGATGCCGGCAACCACGCGGCAGCGGTGGATGTGGCGCGCATCCCGGAGCTGATCAAGGGCTATGGCCATGTCAAGGCACGCCATCTGGTGCAGGCGCGGCAGCAGTGGACGGCTGCGCTGGCGGCATTTCGCCAGCCGCCGGTCGACAGGCCGCAACTGGCCGCCTGAGGCGGCTACCTTGTGAGGCCGGCGCCACCAGGTCGCCGGGTTTGTGGCGCGACCGCCTGGTTTGGCCCCAGAGCCCCCGCCAAACCGCGGGTTACAACTTTTTACTTCGACCCGGCCGCATACAATCAGGCCCTCTGCGCCCCGCGGTATGACCCGGGGTGCCTTACCCTTTGTTGTGGAGTCTGCCGTGTTTATTTCTTCCGCGTTTGCCCAAACCGCCCCCGCTGCCGCTGCCGAAGGCGGCATGATGTCCTCGCTGACCAGCATGCTGCCGCTGGTGCTGATGTTTGTGGTGCTTTATTTCGTGATGATCCGCCCGCAGATGAAAAAGCAAAAGGAGCACCGCGCCATGATTGACGCGCTGGCCAAGGGCGACGAGGTGGTGACGGCTGGCGGTGTGCTGGGCAAGGTCAGCAAGATGGGCGAGGCCTACCTCGGTGTGGAGGTCGCCAACGGCGTGGAGATCCAGTTGCAGCGCAGCGCCATTGTGCAGGTCCTGCCCAAGGGCAGCATCAAGTAAGCAGAAGACGGTATTTCCCCCAGGGCCGGCCCGCGCCGGCCCGCCCAGTCCCCTCGTTTCCCAGGAACAGTACGCTCATGAATCGTTATCCGGTCTGGAAGTACGCGATCATCGTCGTCGCCTTGCTGATTGCCGCGTTGTACACGCTGCCCAACTTTTTTGGCGAAGCGCCGGCCGTGCAGGTGTCCAGCGCCAGGACCAGCGTGAAGATCGACAGCACCACGGTCGCTCGTGTCGAGCAGGCCCTGAAGGAGGCCGGCATTGTCCCGGAGGCGGTCAATTTTGACGCCACGTCGGTCAAGGCCCGCTTTGGCGATACCGACACGCAGCTCAAGGCCAAGGACGCGATTGAAAAGGCCTTGTCGCCCGACCCCGCCAATCCCTCCTATATTGTTGCGCTCAACCTGCTGTCACGTTCGCCCGCATGGCTGACGGCGCTGAATGCGCGTCCCATGTACCTGGGGCTGGATTTGCGCGGCGGCGTGCATTTCATGCTGCAGGTGGACATGCAGGCGGCGCTGACGAAAAAGGCCGAGTCGCTGGCTGGCGACCTGCGGCTGGTGCTGCGCGAGAAGAACATCCGCCACAGCGGCATCACCCGCAACGGCCAGACCATCGAACTGAAATTCCGCGACACGGCCACGCTGGAAGCGGCCAAACGGGTCTTCCAGGACCAGTTTGCGGACCTGCAAACGGTGGATACGCCGGACGGCGCCGAGTACCGGGTGGTGGCACGCATCAAGCCGGAAGCGGCCAGGCTGGTCCAGGACCAGGCGCTCAAGCAGAACATGGTGACGCTGCACAACCGCATCAACGAGCTGGGTGTGGCCGAGCCGGTGATCCAGCAGCAGGGCCTGGACCGCATCGTGGTGCAGCTTCCCGGGGTGCAGGACACGGCCAAGGCCAAGGACATCCTGGGCCGGACGGCCACGCTGGAAATGCGCCTCGTCGATGAAAGCAGTGAAGGCCGCGCGGCTGAACTCGGATCGGGCGCCGTGCCATTCGGCTCAGAGCGGTTTCTCGAGCGCGACGGCCGGGCCGTGATCGTCAAGAAGCAGGTGATCATCACCGGTGAAAGCCTGACCGATGCCCAGCCCGGCTTCGATTCGCAGAGCCAGCAGCCCAAGGTCGACCTGACGGTGGATGCCAAGGGCGGCCGCATCATGCGTGACACCAGCCGTGAAAACGTCAAGAAACGCATGGCCATCGTGCTGTTTGAAAAGGGCAAGGGCGAGGTGCTGACCGCGCCGGTGATCCAGAGTGAGCTGGGCAACCGCTTCCAGATTTCCGGCTCCATGACCGTGGTCGAAGCCAACGACCTGGCCCTGTTGCTGCGCGCCGGCTCACTGGCCGCGCCCATGGAAATCATCGAGGAACGCACCATCGGCCCCAGCCTGGGCGCGGAAAACATCGCCAAGGGCTTCCACAGCGTCGCCTGGGGATTCCTGGTGATCGTGGCCTTCATGGCGGTGTATTACATGCTGTTCGGCCTGTTTTCCGGCCTGGCGCTGGCGGTCAACCTGATGCTGCTGGTGGCGGTGCTGTCCATGCTGCAGGCGACGCTGACCCTGCCGGGCATGGCGGCG
>CALRTF020000004.1:0-42851 GCA_943370985.1 Paenacidovorax caeni | reverse complement strand
TATGGGCTCCCGAGTGATTTCGACACATACGCCGGAGCGCACCGAGGGCACGATTTCACCAGTCAGGCGCAGGCATTCCCCCGCGAAAAACTTGAAGATGTTGCCTGCGCGGGTAGCCTCACCTATGCCTTCCGGTTTCGTTTTACCTTCTTCGCGGGCCAGCAGGGTGCCGAGTTCTTCGCGCCGGGCCAAAATCTCGGTGCCGATTTTGTCTAGTGCATCGGCGCGCGCCTGGATGTTGCCGGTAGACCAGGACGGGAAGGCGGCCCGAGCCGCGTCAATCGCCGCATTAAGTTGCGCGACATCGGCTTGAGTATAGTCACCAATGACATCGGTGATGTTGGATGGGTTGATGTTGGGGCCGTATTTAGCACCCGCAATCCATTGACCGTTGATCAGGTTGTCGTGCTTTGGAATCGTCATGTATTTCAGTGTTGTTATGTTGAGATTGCCTGTCCCGGCGCAAAGCCATCGGCTTCAGGCGTAGCGCGGCCTCTAAGAGGCCCGTTTTGGTAGCGGAGTGTCTCGACTTGTACGCACAGTACCTAGCAATTCGCGCAGACTATGAGTGGTCCTTAGGGTTACCTCACCGACTTCCGCGTTCCACGAGATGAGTTGACGCAGCGGCGCGAGGTCCTTGCCAGCATTGACACCGAATCCTCCGACAATACGACCTTGACGGAGCGCAACAACGGTAAATGCCGCGTCGGACGGCGCCCCCCGCCAAATCAACTCATCGCCATCAAGGTCACCTAGCACTTGGATACTCAACCCATACTGCTCCGTCCAGAACCAAGGGACAGGAGCTGGCGGCGCTGGCCGACCCATGAGAGCATGGGCAGCAATGGCTCCTTGAACTTCGGCGTTTTGCCAACTTTCAACCCGGCGTGGCCGCTGTGTAATGGGGTCGATACGGCATGCAGCATCGCCAATAGCAAAAATATTGTCTTGCGAAGTCCTGCAATCATCGTCAATGACGATGCCCTCCTGCACGCGTAGCCCTGCCTCCTGAGCAAGCGACACGTTCGGCTGCATGCCAATCGCGGTAACCAGACAATCCACCTCAATCCTGAGCGCGGGCGCAATTACGACCGCACCTCCATCCGAAGTCACAGAAACTGCCGATGCTGCGGTGTTGCAATGAATAGTGGTTCCATGACGCGCATGCACCTCACCTAACCATTCACTGAGCTCAGCAGGCAGAACCTTTTCGAGCAACCGGGAAGCCGCTTCCAGCACGGTGACACTCAGGCCACGCGTCCGAGCACTCGCTGCAATCTCAAGCCCGAGGAAGCCGCCACCAATCACGCATAACGTTTTTGAAACCCCGAGCCTGTTCGACAGTTGAATTGCGTCGTCGACTGTACGTACCGTCACCCCATGCGGAGCAGGGCGTGCACTCCCGCCCGTCGCGATCACTAGCTTCCCGTAAGGCAGAGTCACGCCAGAATCAAGCACCACCTGCTTCTTTTTTAGCTCGACGCGCAAGACTCGACTGCCGAGGCGCAGATCGATGTTGTTTCCAGCCCACCACTCCAGTGGCATAAACAATACGGGCTCGGGGTGCGGCACTTCAACCAGAAACTGCTTTGACAATGGCGGGCGTTCGTAGGGGGCAATCGGTTCGTCACCTACGATGGTGATCCCGCCAGTATGCCCCAAGTCAACCAACGAGCGGGCAAGTGCCATGGCTGCCTGACCTGCACCGATAACAACGATGTGCGGTTGCATCATTGACCCCAGTTGCTTCGAATGACTTTGCCAGGGTTCATAAACCCACTCGGATCGAGTGCGTTCTTGATCTTCGCCATGAGCGCCGTCTCGGTGCCACCGCGGAATCGCTCAAGTTCATCAATTTTGGATTGACCGATTCCATGTTCGGCGCTAATTGTTCCATTAGCGCGAATCACCATTTCATGGATGTGCTCGGTGAGTGGTGCAACTTCCACAAGAAATTGCGCCTTGCTCATGCTTACCGGCCTGATGAGATTAAAGTGAAGATTTCCGTCGCCTAAGTGCCCGAAAACCTGTAGCCGCACGCCGTCCATCATCTCGCTAAGTGCATTTTCTTCGGCGCGAACGAACCCCGGAATAGCGCTAATCGGAATAGCGATATCATGCTTGGCGCTTCCCTGCTCGGCGCGCTCAGCCTCGACGATCGCCTCGCGCAGGTGCCACAGGCGCTGAGAGTCAGACATCGACGCGCCAACGATGGCATCGCTCACGAGTCCGCCTTCGATCAAATCTGCAAGCGCGTTCTCGGCCCTCTCTGCGATAGCACCATCTCCTTCCCATTCGAGTAGCAGCATCCAGGGATGCGCCTCCGCAAAGGGCAGTTGGACGCCTGGAATATTCCTGACCGCGAGCGCAACACAAGCGTGCGATATCAATTCGCACACGGCGAGTTCCGAGGAAAATTTGGTCTGGAGTTTGTTGAAGCATCCGACAGCGTCTTCCAGACGCTCCACGGCTGCGAGCACTGTTACCTTCTCCCCGGGCAAAGGAAACAGCTTCAACGTCGCATTGGTAATGATGCCTAAGGTACCTTCTGAGCCGATGAAAAGTTGTTTGAGATCAAATCCCATGTTGTCCTTGCGCAGCGCGCGGCAGGCATCCAAGATTGATCCGTCGGGCAAAACCACTTCGAGACCCAGCACCAAGCTACGCATTGAGCCATATTTACGCACATGATGACCCCCGGCGTTTGTCGCTATGGTTCCGCCAGTCTGGCAAGATCCTTCAGCACCAAGGCTAAGCGGGAGTAGCAGGCCCTTTTCTCGCGCCGCTTCCTGTGCATTGGCTAGCACCACGCCAGCCTCCAGCGTCATCGAGGAATTCGACACATCGACAGACCGGATCGCCCGCATGCGCTCCAAGCTCAAGACGACTGCCTTGCCCGACGCGTCGGGAGTTGCACCCCCGCACAAACCAGTGTTTCCTCCCTGCGGAACAAGCGGGATTCCCGCCGCACCGCATATGCGCACCAGCGAAGCAACTTCCTGCACCGTGGCCGGCTTGAGGACCAGCGCAGCCTGCCCGCGGTGCGCGCCACGCACGTCTACGAGGTACCTATCGAGGTCAGCCACTTCGTGCACGTGGCCCATGTGGCCAACGGCTGCCACCAGGTCTTCGAGAACGCTCATCAATGCAAATATGTTCCGCCGTCAACGACGAGCGTTTGGCCGGTCATGAACGAGGACTCTTCAGAGGCTAGAAACATTACAGCGCCGACCAAGTCATCAGGAAACATATCACGCGCAATCGCGCGGCCCTGGAGAGAGATCGACCGCGACGTTGACATCTGCCCTTCGTTGTCCATAACTGATGGACTGATTGTGAAACCTGGTGCCACACAGTTCACCAGGATCCCGTGTTCCCCGAGTTCTTTGGCAAGACTGCGCGTCATGGCAAGTACCGCGCCCTTGCTCGAAACGTAATGGAGCAAAAGCGGAACACCTTTAAACGCTGCCGCCGAACCAATGTTCACGATTTTGCCGCCGCCAGCCTTCTTCATGGGCCCCAGTACAGCGCGACAAAAGCGGAAAATTCCCATCACGTTGACGTCGTACACCCGCATCCATTCCGCTGTCCCAATTTCCTCGAAACGCCGAGGGGAAATGGATGTTGCAATGCCAGCGTTGTTGACCAAAATATCCACAGATCCGAATGCTTCCATTGCCCTAGCGATGGCGTCGTCCACCTGTGCATCGGCAGTCACATCCGCGGTGATCCCTATCACCCGTCTGCCGGACGCGTCCATCGCAGTTGCAGCGTCTTCAGCGCCACGAATATCCACGATGATGACGCAAGCCCCTTGATCGAAGAACCCTTTTGCGATGGCAAGGCCGATACCCGCCGCGCCGCCTGTCACAAGGGCGGTCTTACCATCAAACCGACCCGATTGAGATGCATGCATTTACAAATACTCCCAGATGTTCTGGCGGCCCAGGTCTTCTGGTTCACCTTCGAATTGATTGCTAACGCCGTCTTTCATGATGTACAGGCGATCCACGACTCTAAGAAGCGATGCAATGTTCTGCTCCACGATCAGGATTGAGATACCGTCGGTCTCTCTTAACCTCCGGATCGTTTTCATCAGTTCGTGCACAACGACGGGAGCCAAACCGGTCGTCGGCTCGTCAAGTAGCAGCGCCTGCGGCTTGAGCATCAAGCCCATACCTAGCGCAACCATCCGTTGCTCGCCTCCGCTCATCAGCCCGGCGTGCTGACTTCGCCGTTCCTTGAGGCGGGGAAATAGTGTTTCGACAAATGCGATCCGCTCGTTGATGTTGATTGAGGAAGCTTTGCCGCCTGCCACCCGGTATGCGGTTTCCAGGTTTTCACGGACACTGAGATTTGGAAATACGTTGCGCTCTTGAGGCACATAGCCGAGGCCAGCCAGACGGAGATCCAGCGTCGAGCTCACGGTCACATCACGCCCGAACACCCGCAACACGCCGGACTGTATCCCCATGACACCCGCAAGTGATTTAAGGAACGTTGTCTTGCCCACGCCGTTGGGACCAATGAGGCCAACGATCTCGCCCTTCCCGAGTTGAAGCGAAGCGCCATGAAGAACCTCTGCGTCGCCGTAGCCAGTACGAACTCCATTCGCCATGATGATGTGCTGAGACAAAACTACTCTCCGAGATAAAGGCTGACCACTTCAGGGTCGGTAAGAACCTCATCCACCGGACCATCGCGGAAGATGCGGCCTTGGTGCAAGAAGATCACGCGCGTCGCCAAGGAGCGCACAAGGGCGAGGTTGTGCTCAACGAAGATGACCGCCTTGCCTTGGGCCGCAAGCGCCAACACGCACTCGCGCACTTCAGCTACTACGTGCGGCTCCAAGCCCGCGCAGAGCTCGTCAAAGCACATGACCGCGCCATTCGAAGCAAGAATCTGCGAAAGCATTAGCAGCTTTTTCTCGCCATAAGACAGGAGAGACGCCCGCATATGAGAAAGTTCGACGAGTCGATTCTCGACAGGAAAGTGTGGCGCAAAATCCGGCGCGGCTCGTCTGCCCTTCAGCACAGACAGAAGCGAAGAACTGAATCTCTCTACCTCGGGGCCGGTTCTTGCCAACTCCACACTTTCAGCAACGGTAAAGGATCCGAACACGCGTGGGTGCTGAAACGTGCGAAGCAAGCCAGCACGCGCACGTTGGTACGCCGGCATTTTTCCTATGTCCCTGCCGCCAAGCTGAATCTCACCTCCATCGGGCTCAAACACCCCGGTCAGCAGGTTGACCAGCGTGCTTTTGCCTGCCCCATTGGAGCCAACCAGGGCCGTAATCGAGCCCGAACTGATGTCGAACGATACATCTTCAAGGACCCTGATCCCGCGAAAGCTCTTGCGGATATTGCGAACCGACAGAAGCGACTGACTATCTTTTGTGGGCAACATCAGTGACTCCGCCGCAGTTGTGGAGCTTTTCCAAGCAGCCCTTGGGGCCGCAGGAACACTACGGCTACGAGAAGGGCGCCATAAGAGAACTGCCTCAACGCTGGCGCGACCCCCGGTGGAAGCGGAAGAAATTTCAGGGCTTCAGGTAGGATTGTCAGAACGATGGCGCCGACCATTGGTCCAATCAATGTCCCTGCCCCGCCTAGCATCACCATGAGCAAAACCATGATCGATAAGCTGATGTTGAACGAATGCGGATCTATGTAGGACGTGTAGTGCGCATACAGTGATCCGGCATACGCGGCTATACACGCCGAGAGGCCAAACGCAGCAAGCTTCGTTGCCGTCGCATGTTTGCCGAGGGAAGCCGCTCCGACTTCGTCATCACGAATCGCCCTCAAGACTCGACCAAACGGTGCATCGACCACTCTCCGTATTAGGAGCCATAACGCCACGCAACTCACGGTCCCGAATGCTAGGAAGGGCAGACCTCGAAGCTTCAAATCAAAGAGCGTGAATGCCGGGATGTTCGAAACACCCGCGTCGCCGCCAGTAACGGAGCGCCAGTTTTGCACAATCGTTGTAAAAATCATTTGGACTGATATCGTCACGATCAGGAGATATACCCCACGGATTCTGATCGCTGGCAGTGCGATCACAAGGCTAAGGACGGTGGCAAGGCCCATGCCAAAGAGCATCGCAGCGGGCGCAGGCCATCCGGCTTTCACCAACAAGGCGCTGGAATAGGCCCCAATTCCGAAAAATACGCCCGAGGCGAGCGACATCATCCCGCCAATCCCCACCAGTAAATCCAGCGCGAGCGCGAGGATGGCGAAGATGGCCGCAGTACAAAGAATGTGAACAATGTAGTCCATGACAGCCTTAGCGGGAACGCGCCCCGAGCAAGCCTTCCGGCCGCACGAGAAGCAAGATATACAGAAGTCCGAAAGTCATCACTTCCCGCCAACCGGCGTCAAAAAACCAGACCATGACACTTTCTGCGATGCCAATCAGAAGGCCGGCAATCAGCGCGCCCGCGACCGATCCACGGCCTCCGAAAATGGCAACAATAGCCCCCATTAACACGATATAGATCGCGTCATGCGGATTTACGCCACGGCTATACAAGTAAACCATTGCCGCAGGCGCACCAGCGGCCGCAGCCAATGCGCTTGCTGCAGTTGTTACCTGCAAGGTCTTGATTCCGAGTGTGTGCGCAAGTGACGGATTTTCCGCAACCGCACGCATGTTCTTTCCGAGTTGCGAATACCGCATGAGAAATGCCAATCCGGCAAATACTGCCGCAGTACAGCCAACAACAGTAAGGGTGTACACATCCAGTAATACGCCCGAGGCGGGGAAGAACGGCATCCTCGCCGCGCCCGCATCTGCCTGGACGCCTTCTGGGCCAAATGCGACGGTTACGGTGTACTCCAAGCAGATCAGCAGTCCAAGGGAGGCGGTGAGCATGCCCATCTCACCAGATCCGCGCCTGGCTAGGCGCTGGTACGCCAGCCGGTCAATAAGGACGCCAAGCACGACGGCGACCAAAATCGCTGCGGCCAGCGCGAGCCATAACGGAGCTCCGATTTTGGTGATGGCCAGATAGCCCGCGTAGCCGGCGGCAATAATTACGCCGCCGTGGGCCAGATGAACAATATCCGCTAGCCACCACAACAATGAGAATCCGATGCCAGCCAGCGCATAGAGACAGCCTGTCGCAAGGCCATCAAGTAGAAGGTTGGCAAAAAGTGTCAGTTGCTCCATGCGCTGTCAGCCCTCAACCCAGATCGTCAAGCTTCGTGAATTTTCCGTCGCGAACGACTTTCACGATCGAGGAACGCAGCACGCTCCCGTCCTTGTAGTTGAACCGGTACGAGCCCGCCGCCCCCTGATATGTAGGCATCGTTGCCACCAGGTACTCACGGAAGCTTGCGCCCGTGAGAGGCTTGTTCTGCTTCGCCAGCCCATCTGCAACGGCGGCGTATAGCAGCACGAGGTCATAGTGGTTGGCCTGATGGACGTTTGGCAGGCGTCCGTACTTCTTCTGGAAAGAGTCCACGAACTTGCGGCCACCGGCACCAGGCGTTGCAGCGTCATAGGAAGGAGCAGAGTAATAGCACCCGTCAGCCTGCGCGCCTAGCGCCAGCACTTCAGGATCTTCAAAGGCGCCGTAACTGAGGAAAATGCCTTTGTAGCCGATTTCCCGTGCCTGCCGCACGATCTGCGCGAGTTGCTTGCCGTTAGAACTTGTGAGATAGATCGCATCTGGCTTGGCGTTGAGCACCTTCAGCAGGATGGGCCGGAAGTTTGCCTCTGCAGGCTGATGCACGTCTTCCGCAATGATTGCGCCGCCGATTCGCGTCCAGTCAGTTTTTACCGATTGGGCCAGCGCTGTTCCCAGATCGCTCACGACCGTAAGCACCGCCAGTGACTTGACCTTCAGCTTATCCTTGGCATAGGGAAGAATCAGTTTGACAGTCTCGTCGTCGAACATCCAGGTCGATTGAAAATATGGTGAAATGCCCCGAACGGCCGGCGAGGCCGTGCTCGCGGACACAAGCATCACCTTGGAATCACCTGCTAAAGGGGCAATGGCAGAAACTACCGCGGTCCAGCCGGTAAAAATGACGTCCGTCTTGTTGACATCAACCAGTTTACGAAACCCCGCAATACCTTGTTGGGCCAACGCTTGACTATCCTCCTGAACGAGCTCCAGAGGCCGGCCGCCAGCACCCGCGCCAGCGTTGACCTCTTCCACGCCCAGGGCCGCCCCTTCAAGCATCATCTGGCCCAATTTTCCGGATCCACCAGTGAGTGGCATCAAAAAGCCGATACGGCGGGGTTCCCCCTTGGCCTGCCCGAAGGAAATAACAGGGAGAATGGCGGCAGCCGCTGCCATCCCAGCATTTTTTGTAAAAGCTCTGCGATTGATCATGATGTCTCCTCAGCGAATAAGGTGGAAATGTAAAAACGACGACGCTATTGATAGTTTCTTATACATATATGCATGTATGTAATGTATCCTCCGATATTCCAGTTTTCCTGTCAAGCTCCGTTTCCTGACTCAATCTAAGTACTTCAATTCATGTACTCCACAAAAATTCCGATCACCTACCAACTTGCACAACTGATTCGTGCTGAAATCATGCGCGGGACCTTCCCGCCCAGCGGAAAGCTGCCGACCGAACTTCAATTAGCCCAGGACTACTCCGTCAGCGTCATTACTGTCCAACGTGCGCTACGCGAACTAGAGGATGAAGGCCTGATTGAGCGACACCGAGGTCGCGGAACTTTCGTGCGGGAAGTGCTTCCTGCGGCGATGGCGATGAATCCGCATTCCGCGCTCGAAATGATGTTTTCTGACGAGTTTGATGCAGGCACGGAAATAACCGACAAAAAACTAGTGGACACGCCTGCCCACCTCCGCAAGCGATTTGAGTCGGACAAGGTTTATGAGATTTGCCGGGTTGCCAAAACGAAGGGCCGTCCCTGGAGTTACTCGGTGCACTACGTCCTTCCAGAATTCGGGAAGCAGATGACGCTGGTACAGCTGCGCAAATATCCCATGTTCCGCATACTGCGCGAACAGTTCGGACTTGGCCTGCGAAACGTTGAAATAAACCTCGAATCGGTCACTCCGCCCTTGCAGATCTCTCGGATCCTGGAAATCGACCCGCTCTCGCCCGTGCTTCTTTTCAAAGGCGCACTGTTCGCGATAGATGGCCGGCTGGTGCACACCCCGGAGATCTGGTTTCGTGGCGACCAATTTCAGTTCCGGTTTGACATGGACCTCACGCAAGACCGCACCAAAGGCGACCTCCCCAAGGTGACGCCACGCCTCCGTTGAACCGGCGCTACGTTCAGGCGGGTACGTCAACAAAGACTCCCTCTTCACGAATTTCGACTGGAAACGTATTGATATCCACACGGGCGGGCGCGCAAAGCGCTTTACCGGTTCGTACGTTGAAACGGCCTGCATGCATCGGGCACTCGACCTCCTCGCCTTCTACATATCCCTCGGCAAGGAAGGCGTGAGCATGGGAGCAGATGCCGTCGCATGCGTACAGACTTTCATGGACTTTGAAGATGGCGATATGGCGGCTTCCCGCTTGCGCAGCGTAGCCTTCGCCTTCCTTGATTTCCGAGACATCCGCCACGCGAACCCAGCTCATTGGGCCATCTCCGCATCCGTGCGTTTACGTGCACGCAATTCTGAAATTGTTGCCTTTGGCGATATACGTTCAGGACTGCAAACCACCTCGATGAGAGCCAGCCGTTCGCTGTCAATGGCGCGTTGAAGGGCTGGGGCAAACTGGGTTGTATCTTCCACCTTCTCGACATAAGCTCCGAATGATTTGCCAAACATCTGGAAATCCGGATTAGCTACCGAGGTGCCACTTACGCGGCCAGGATAGTGCATCTCCTGATGCATCCTGATCGTGCCGAAGACGCCGTTATTGATCACAACAACGATGACGGACAGTTGGTGCAGCGCCGCGGTAGCGAGTTCCTGGGCACTCATCATGAAGCACCCGTCCCCGGCTACCGCAACAACGATGCGGTCCCGATGTAGATGTTTGGCTGCTACGGCTGCGGGAATACCGTATCCCATGGCTCCATTCGCGGGCGCGAGTTGAGTGCCAAAGCTACGGTAGTTGTAGCGCGCGTGCAGCCACGCTGCGTAATTGCCTGCTCCGTTGGTAATGATCGCATCTTGGGGCAATCCATCGGACAGCGCGCCTATGATCCCCCACATGTCCACCGCTGCGTCAGGATTGGTGCGCAAGTGAATCGATTCGAATTCTTTTCTCGCCTCAGACATCAATCGCGGCCAGGACGGTCTCGTTGCCAACTTCACGCCGCCGAGGCTTTGCGCGAAATTCCTCATCCCCGACACGATCCCAAGCTCTGGGGCGTAGACCCGACCGATCTCGCAGGGGTCTGGGTGAACGTGAACGAGGCGCTGCTTGGGCTCAGGTGAGCTCAGCACCGTGTAGCCTTGCGACGTCGCCTCGGCCACACGATCTCCGAGTACCACCAACACGTCGGCGTGTAAGACGCGATCCAGTAGCTTCGCGTCGGCACCGATACCCAAATGACCGGCATAGCATGTCAAACGGTTGTCAACCAAGTCCTGTCTGCGAAATGCCGACACGACCGGGATTGAGGCTTCAAGCGCCCATTGCCCCACCCCACTGGCCGACTCCGCATCCCAGGTGCTTCCACCGATAATGATCAGCGGACGCTCCGCATTACCAAGAATCTGGCCTAGCCGGGCCATGTCATTAGCGGCTGGCGCAGACTGAGATACTTGGTATGGGGGGGCATCCCCGACTTCGACCATGTCGGAGAGCACGTCTTCTGGCATAGCAATCACGACGGGACCGGGTCGGCCGGATGTTGCCACCCGAAACGCGCGTGAAATCAACTCGGGGATGCGTGTCGCGTCCTCCAGCTGGACAACCCATTTAGCCAGAGACCCAAAAACGGCGCGGTAATCCACTTCCTGAAAGGCCTCGCGTTCCAGCATTTCACGCCGCGCCTGGCCCACGAACAGGATCAGAGGAGTGGAATCCTGCATAGCCGTATGAATGCCAATGCTGGCATGTGTCGCCCCCGGGCCCCGCGTCACGAAACAAAGACCGGGCTTGCCGGTCAACTTGCCATATGCCTCTGCCATATTGCATGCGCCGGCCTCGTGCCGCGCGACGACAAGCTGAAACTGATCCTTATCGTAAATCGCATCCAGCACGGCAAGATAACTTTCGCCGGGAACGCAGTAACCGCGGTCGGCACCGTGGATCAAGAGCTGATCCACAAGAACTTGGGCGCCCGATCTTTGTTGAATAGACATTGAAGTTCTCAGACGAATACAGTAAGGTTTTTACCGGGCAGTACCGTGCGGTCTATGACCGCAACGCGTTCCGCAAGCAGGAAGCTGGCGCCATCTCGGCGCAGCCGGTCGTCGCGCAAGCCTACGTACCAGTTCTCTTCACGCTGCAAACGAGTCTGGTAGACCATGAAATTGCTCTTCACCAGGACGTCAGCGCCTTCCATCCGGATGGAAATCGGTTCGATGAAATAGCGGACCCGGGATGGCGGTATTTCTGTCCACGCCATACGGCTGCGCATACGGGCAACGCGAATCTTCAAAGTCTCAAGGTTGTCGTCGTAGTGCGCAAGTTCGCGCGGGCCGGATTCTGTGGCCTTCACGTCTTCGCTGACGCTGACCACCGGAACGCGATAAGTCACATCAGGCGCCATCATGGCCAGCCAGTCGTCGTAATCCGCCGACTGGAGTGCAGCCACCTCGCGCGCCTGAAAGCAGCGCACGTCAAAGTAGAGCAGGGGGTCCCCAAGGGAGTTCATTTCGCCTCCATCAGTTCCAGCCACCGGCGGTAATACTCACGCTGGTTGACTTCGCTCCAGTACCAGCCGGTGCGGCCAGGAAGATCGCCTCCGAACTTCTCACTCACGGGGACGTCCTGATTCAGTCCCATCTGGTAGTTAAAATCCATCGACGAAGCGATGTGCCCGCGCAAACCATCGCAGACCTCGCCCCAGACTTCACCATCCTCGACCTCGAACATCCCGCTGGGGCCGAACGCGAGTATGAAACTCTTGCGAACTTCGTCACGCAGATGCTCCGGTAGCGCCTTGTCCACAAAACACATCGTGTGGCTCTCTGTCATCCCGGGCCCTCTGGGGTGAGACATCCGAATCATGCGGAATTTCACGCCATCCAAGAATGACATATTTGGGAAGATTGTGCCGTGACCTAGCGGGATAAACTGATCGACTGGGTTACTTGCAGCAGTCAGTTGAGCTCGCACCGTGTCCAGATAGGCTTCATATGGGGTTGGTGTGGCGCTCGCACCGAAACCGCCAAGCTCTGACCCGAACCCGTGGCCGCCCTTAATGGAGATCTGGTATCCCTCCTTCTTCGGACGCTTACGAAAGCCAATGTCGACCACGGAGCCGTGGGTGGTTCCTACGTGGTACGAATCGCCGAGAAAGTTTTCTGCAATCAACTTCCAGTTGACCGGCATCTCCCATTTCTGGACGGCACCGATCATTTCGACACCACCCTCCATGCGATTCAGCATGCGGTCGAGGTAGACGGACATATCACCCAGGTATGCGTTGAGTGACGGCGCCTCTGCTGACCATGTCGCGAAAATCAATCCGTGGAACGTGTCGAGCTGTGCAACTTCTTTTAGCCCCCAATCCTTGGTATCAAGCTTGTTGTTGTACGCCTCACGCATCCCAGGAACGCCAACAAGTTCTCCCGAGGATGAAAAACACCAACCGTGATACGGGCAGGTAAAGTCGGCAGCGTTGCCGCGATCGGTACGACACACCTTCATGCCACGGTGGGTGCACGCATTCAAGAAAGCTCTGATCTTCCCGCCGGAGCGCGTGACGATGATGGGATCGGCTCCCATGATCGTTGTGAAGAAATCGTTCTCCTGCAGCAATTGGGACTCATGGCCCAGATATAGCCAGCACCGGGAGAACACTTGCTGCAACTCGCGTCGATACACGTCTTCGTCGGAGAAGATGGCTTTGCCGATCAAGCCCTTTTCCGGACGGACGAGCCCGCTCAAATCAATTCGTTTGGTTTCCATAACTTCCTTATTGGTCCAGTGCGAAAACGGCGGCGCCACAGCCGGTCTCCCAAGCCTCAATCGGTTCGTAGGCCAGCACTTCGGCTTTACCACCGCCGGCAGCGCCGAGCGCGGTCACCCACTGTCGTATTTCCCATGCACCAAAACCGGCCGCATCGATACGTTCATCGCTCAGCGCGAGTACATCCATGGGACGGGTTCGCAGCATTTCGAGAAATTCCCTGTCAAACGCGGAGTCGATTCGTCCGGCGTCAGCGGCACCAGGCGCATGAGACAACCCCCCTGTACCGACCACCGCGACGCGCAGGCCTTGTTCTTTCGCCGCGGCACTTAGAACCTGCCCGAATGCATAGCAGCGGCGAAGCGGCGGCAATGGCGGCACCATGCAGTTCTGGAGCACCGGCAAAATTGGCACGTCGAATGACGGCGTCAGGAACGATAGTGGCACTGCGAGGCCATGCTCGATAACAATCCGCTCTGAAAACGCCGGATCCATCCCCAACTTAAAGGCTTGACGCATTACGGCGCGCGCAAAGTCAGGAGCGCCCTTGACGGTAAAGGGCTCGATCCGGATCCAGCGTTCAGCCGGCCCTTTATGATCGGCGGCCATACCGACGCAAAATGCCGGCATTCGATCCGTGAACAGGTTATGGAAATGATCTGAGGAGACGATGACTACAACGTCGGGGCGAGAAGCGCGCAGACGTTCGCCCATCTCGTTCATGGCGGCATAAAAACGCGCTTTGCTCTCCGGTGGAGCGTGATCCGGGAAGCCTGTGATGTGCGGGGCGTGGCTGACACCTGCGGCAAAGACGATAGAACCGCTCATGATTACCCTTCGAAACCGCTGCGGAAGGCCCGCGTACCTACGCAAGACTTGAGCCGCTCCTTGTATTCAGGAGCTGGTAGCCCAAGGAATCGCGAAAGAGGCACCAATAGCAGCGGATGAACACCCATGTGCCATAGCGCCACAACGTCTTTTCCAAGGATGGCACGCTTCGCTTCATCGTCAATGTCCTGAGAGGCTAGATGCGCCTCCGCGTCGCCCTGCAATGCCTTTTGCAACGCAGGGTCGTTCTTTAGCCTGAACAGGTAGCTCTCGAGGTCGTAAAGTGCCATCGTGAATCCTCAGTACAGGCTACGAACGTTGCCGCCGTCAACCGACAGGACTGAACCGGTGATGTAGGACGCGCGCGCGGAAGCGAGGAACAGCACCGCGTCAGCCACCTCATCCGGGTGACCGAGCCGCCCGGCAGGCACTTCCGCGGACATACGGGCGATGCGGGCTTCCGTATCGCCGCCGTGCGACTTCTCCACGCTCATGAAGCGCTCCGTTTGTATGCGGCCGGGACACACCACATTGAAGCGCAGCCCCTTCTTCGCGTACTCTTGCGTCAAGGACTTCATCAACCCCGCAACGCCGGGACGAATGCCGTTGGACAAGAACATTCCAGGTATCGGCTGTTTCACGGAACTGGACTGAACCGCCACCACCGAGCCCCCGCCAGCTGCAAGCATCTGTGGAAGCACGGCGCGAACCATCCGTACAGTAGACAGAAATGCGCCCTCGAATGCTCGAACCCACGCCTCATCCGTAGCGACGTCCAAGGTCCCGGGCGGCGGCCCCACCGAGTTGGCAACCAGGATTCGCGCAGGGCCCAACTCATTCTGAACTTGGGAGAATACGCTCGTCACCGATTCGGCATCCAGCAGGTCCCCCCGCACGGCGAGGCAAGTCGCGCCGCCTTCAGCGGATATTTCGCGAGCCGCGTTCGCCAAGGAGGCCCCGTCACGGCCAAACACGGCAACCCGCGCTCCCTCCCGGGCCAAAGCCCTCGCACAGGAAAGGCCGATGCCCCGCGTTCCAGCCGCGACGACGGCGACCTGATCTTTAATGCCAAGGTCCATAGCAACCCTATTTCGCCAGACCCAGAGCCGATAGCTCGGCGGCAATGGCCTTTGCCTCGGCAGCGGAGACCGCTGGAACGGGCGAACGTGTCAGGTCCGAGGGGATCACCCCCATCTGCTTGAGAGCGAACTTCACCCGGCTAGCCATCTTCAACATCGGCCGCGCAAACAGGAGAGCCACCAGAGCCTCATGCTTCTCGTGAATGCTTCGCGCTGTGTCAAGATCGTTTGAGAGCACTGCGGCTTCCATTTTCAGAATGGCATCGGCCATAACCAAATGCAAGATGAGCAACGTGCCTTGGGCTCCAGAAGCGAAGTTGTGGAACAGGCAGTTGTCATTCCCGCTTAAAACGACCGTGCCACGGCCAAGCTTGTTCAACAATTTCAAGTTGGTGTCGAATCCTTGAGCTGACCACATCGTGTCTTTGATGGCGACGATGTTGTCAACGCTGCAAATCTGCTTCACGGTTTCCGGCGTGTAGTTGATGCCGGACATCGGCCCCTGCATGAAGTAGATGATGGGAACCTGCACCGAGGAAGCGACATCACGGGCGTATTGACCAGCAACTTCAGGCGTAGCATCCACTCCACGAGCAAACGAAGTTGGTCCAAGAAGCAGCAGGGCGTCCGCGCCTTCATCTTGCATCGTCCTGGCTGTACGCACGGCCGCTTCATTAGTGCCTGGAAATGGGACGACCCCGCCAACCACTAGCTTTCCAGCCGCATGCGCCTCATCCCGGGCGACGCGCAACACATGCACACGCTCCTCCTCGCTGAGTGCATCAACCTCGCCGGCATTGGCATTGACTACAAGGCCATCGATGCCGTCGACTTTAAGCATGAACTGACACAACTGTCGGAGCGCCGCATCATCCACTTCGAAGTTTGATTTGAAAGGGACGACAAGCGCTGCTAGGTGGCGACCGATATTTGGACGTGACATTATGTTCTCCATGATGATTGCGCTATCTTACATATATGATTATGCTTTGACAACATTAAATTGGAAAAAAAATGGTCAAACACATCATCATCTGGCGTCTCAAGCCGGAAGCCCACGGAAACACTGCAGCGGCAAATGCAAAGCTCATTAAGGAGAGGATGGAGGCGTTACACGGGAAGATTCCGGGCCTGCTCAAGATAGAAGTAGGCTTCGACTTTGCCCGCACTGAAACCAGCGGCGACCTGGCGCTCTACTGCGAATTCGCTGACAAGTCTGCGTTTGAGATCTATAAAGATCATCCTGAACACAAGGCAGTCTTTCCTTTCATCGCAGCCGCCCGATCTGAACGACTGATGGCCGACTACGAAGTCCCCTAAGCTATGTCTTCACTGCTAATTGCATCCCACCCGCCTTCAATGATTCGCCAGTGCATGTGAACGCGGGGAAGGCGATGCTTGAGAAAGAAGCGAGCCCTCCCTGCTCGTGATCTTTCCTCTTGAGCACCTGTTGTAGTGAGCCAGGATCCCAGGACGATCCCCCACATCATCAAGTAATGGACTGCGATGCCCTGCACCGCCGTCGGATCAACCGATGCTTTCGAAACGAGCCAGTCGGTCGCCGCCTTAAGAGTTGACAGGGATGCGCCGATATCCGGCAACGCCTCGTGCAGGCCTGCTGCTTGTGCTGCAGCCGGCCAATTGGAGCGCATCTCCAAAATGAATTCACCTGCGGCGACACCTCCGTCCTTGGCGACCTTCCGCAGCGCTAGGTCTAACGCCTGTATGCCCGTCGTGCCTTCGTAGATTGTGTGGACGCGCGCTTCAAGCAGACAGCGAGCCGCTGGCGACTCGTTCATGTACCCCATGCCTCCTGCGATCTGCACGCCGGTTCCGGCACTCTCGTACGCAAACTCCGTGACCCACCCTTTCACGATCGGCGTGAGCAGGTCAATGCGACGGCGCCAGCGGTTCCGGGCTTCTTCTGAGACTTCAACCTGAGCGCGCTCCAGAACCCCCGCGGCGTAATAGCAAACTGCCCGCATGGCGTCGACTCCTGTTTGCATATCCAGAAGCATCCTCCGGACATCAGGATGCCGAGCGATGACGCATGAGGCTCCCTTGCCGTCAACGCCTTGCACCCGCTCATTCGCATAGGAATTGGCGATTTGCCACGCCCGCTCAGCGGACGCAAGTCCGAACACACCGATATTCAACCGTGCGCGATTGAGAACAACGAACATCTGCTCGAGGCCTTTGCAAGGCTCACCCAGCCGTTCCCCCCACGCTCCCTCCCTGGGGCCAAACACGAGCGCGGCTGTTGGGCTGCCGTGAATACCCACTTTCTTCTCGACAGAGATGCATTGCACGTCGTTCAGGAGGTCCAAAGTGCCATCTGCCAACACCCTCCGTTTGGGAACCAGGTAAAGCGAAAGTCCCTTTACCCCCGCACTGCCAGCGGGATCTCGGGCGAGGACGAAATGAAGGATGTTCTCGTTGAGGTCGTGCTCCCCGTAGCTAATGAAAATTTTCTGGCCTCGTACGCTGAAGCCATCCGGCAGCTCGGACGCCGACGTTCGGATCGCTCCGATATCAGTGCCGGCATGACTTTCTGTCATTGCAAGCGTGGCCGACCAACGTCCGGTAACCAGGGGTTCCAAGTAGCGCATTTTCTGATCGTCAGTTCCGAAACTGTCCAGCAACGCCACTACGCCGGCAAATGGCATTAGGCCCAATGAGAAGGCGACATTAGCTCCTTCAAACATCTCAGCCACTGCAACGGATACGGGCGCGGGCAGGCCCTGCCCGCCCACGTGGACAGGGAAGTTCACCATATTCCAACCGGCCGCGACAAACTGCGCGTACGCCTCTTTCCAGCCATTTGGCATGCGCACACGTCCATCAGGCAGCACCTCGCATCCTTCCGTGTGACCAACAATTTCCAACGGCTCAAGGACCTCGGACGCAAAGCGGCCGGCACCGTCAAGTATTGCCACGACAGCGCTTTCGTCCACCGAAGTTTCAGAAGATGACGTTGCCAGGAGTTCGGGAAGTTTTGCCCATGTGCGAAGTGCAAAGTGGATTTCTTTCAGCGGCGGTGTATAGGTACTCATACTGGCTCACCCGCCCGGACTACATCTGCAGCCATTCTTCCGAGGGTGATCCTGTCGAGCTTTCCAACCGCGGTGCGCGGTAGCGCATCGACGAAATGGACGCGGGCTGGGAGCTTGTAACGGACAAGATTGCGAGCGCAATGCTCGATGACGAGATCTGCCTTAAGCGATCCACCATGCTGCACGACGAATACGTGAATCACTTCCCCCCGATACGGATCTTGCACACCCACCGCGGCACAGTCATGAACGCCATCGAGCGCAAACAACACCTCCTCGATTTCGCGGGGGTAAACATTAAAGCCCCCCACGATAACCATATCCTTTTTCCTGCCGCGGATAAACAGGTAGCCATCTTCATCCAGCTCGCCCAGGTCGCCGGTATAGAGCCAGCCGCCTCTGATCGCCTCCACCGTCTCGTTAGGCCGGTTGCGATATCCAACCATCAACTGCGGACCTCGTGCACGTACCTCCCCAACGACACCGGCGCCGAGCGGTGTAGTACCTCCGGCAGCATCAACGATTTCGATGTGAGTACCGCGGACTGCAGGGCCCACCGAGCCAATTTTTCGCGTTCCATGACGGGGGTTGAACGTCAGGATAGGGGATGCTTCCGTCAGCCCATAGCCTTCCAGGATAGCCGCGCCGGATATCTTCTGCCATCGTTCCAGCACATCGACAGCCAAAGGAGCCGAGCCGGAAAAGCTGGCGCTGATGGAAGCGAGATCCCGCTTATCGAACTCGGGGTGAGTCACAAGAGCGTTGTAGATCGAGGGAGCACCAGCAAAGAGCGTAATTCGCTCTCGTTCGATTGCGTCAAACACGGCCTCAGGCTTGAACTTGGGCAGGATGACCAATGTTCCACCACTTGACAGCGCCGGAAACAGCGCCATAGCAGTCGCGTAAGCGTGATATAGAGGCGTAACGCAAAGAATGCGCTCTACTCCCGCGGCCATCGGAATGGCCTCATCGCGTTGCAGGACGTTGATTGCAACGGTCCGATGGGTCAACATTACGCCCTTGGATCTTCCCGTCGTTCCACCTGTGTATTGAAGAATTGCCGGGGAATCAGGCTCCGGAAGCGGGAAGATTGGGTTGCCGGTTCCGATAGCCATGGAGGCTGCTTCAGCCTCGTCCATTACAAAAAACCCTGACCTACTTGAACGCTTGAGCAACACGCCGACACGCTCATTCTGGGAAACACCGCAAATAGAGACTTCTACGTCTGCATCCTCCAGTATTTCGCCGAGTTCCCGCTCGGTGTAGTCCGGGTTCAGCGGGACCGCTTGAGCGCCAGCCTCCCAGATCGCATAAAGAGCTATTGCGATTGCCGCGCCGTTGCCCATTATGACCGCCACTCGTCCATTCCGGACACCGAACACGGATAGTCGAGTCGCGAGCGACGAGACGGACCGTGTGAACTGCGCGTAGTTCAGTCGCCCTTCTGATGTCACGATCGCTTCGTTATCTGGAAACCTAGCAGCAGCCTTTCTAAGAAGCAAACTGACTGTGGCTTCGCCATCAATGTTCTTCACTAATTACCATCCATTTCTTGCAAGAACGAGTGCCTCGGTGTAGCGCCCTCTTCAAGAGGGGAATTGACTGGCCAAATCTGGCCAGTACATAGCATACACATATGTATAGCTGTTGTGAATCATGATTGTCTCCGAAATAACCCTCATACCGGTTCAACTCCTGGAGCAAAGCACGCCATGAATCAGGCCGGCACTTGATGCCCGAGATCCGAAGTCGCCCGCATACAAGGCACCCTTAATCAATGCTTTCGCAATCAATTGCGCCGCGCCGGTTGCGCCGTATGCCCGGCATCGTGCGGTTGACTATCACTTCAACTTTTCCCCGGTTTTCGGCTAGCGGGGCGTGCCTACATGGAGTCAGTTTGGATAGAAATTGCCGTGCTAAGTGAACCGGATTTCTATTGAATCAACAGTATGATCAGCCGAATGTCCGAACCTCGTCTGGCTCATTCCAAAGTTTTGTTCCTGGTATCTGCCTTGACCATTCTGTGGGGGACAAATTGGGTTTTATTTCCCTTGGCTGTCCAGGAAATTTCGATATGGACTTTCCGTGCAGTTTGCTTGTTAGGCTCAGGTTTTCTTGTACTGATTACCGCGCGCCTTCGCGGGATATCGCTGGCTGTGCCTTTAAAGGAACGCGTGCCTCTCGCGGTCGCTGGCCTGACATATCTCGTTGTATGGAACGTTGCCAGCACGTATGCCGCCGTTCTTCTCCCGTCTGGCCAAGCGGCCGTGCTTGGGTTTACGATGCCTGTCTGGGCGACCATTCTTTCGTGGATGTTCCTGCGGGAGAGGCCGTCCGGGCGTTTACTTGCGGGCATTGTGCTGGCGAGCTGCGGTGTCGGATTGCTCGCCTTTGCGGGACGAGCGGCTTTCGCTTCCGCGCCGCTGGGATTTATCGTCGGCCTTTCGGCGGGTCTGGGCTGGGCGGCAGGGACCCTGATACTGAAGCGGGCCAGACTGACAGTGCCGGCAATCGTCTCCACAGGATGGCAACTTGTAATCGCGGGCGTTCCCATCGCCATCGTGTCTTTACTGACAGGTACGCGAGAGCTGTTTATTCCGTCGTGGACAACCCTTCTGGTTGTCGGTTACATCACGCTTGTCCCGATGGCGCTTGGCAACGTTGCTTGGTTTTCGATTGTGAATCTGCTTCCAGCCAGCGTATCGGGTCTGTCCACCGTGATGGTCCCCATCGTCGCGATGTTCACCGGGGCAATCATCCGGGGCGAGCCACTCGGTCCGTTAGAGATTTCAGCGATGGTGTGTTGCGCCGCGGCGATGGCATTGGTGCTACTCAGGCGCCCGGGATGACCTTGAGTAGCTACCGACAGACCTGACCCGCGCGGCGGACGTTGCCTGTTTCTGAAAATCCCTATTAAGACGCAGCACCGAAGTCGAAATGCTCCACAAACGGGGGCTGTGCAAAATACCCTCCAACAATGGCGCGCCATTGTGCATGCGCGGAAGACATGCGGAAGCCTACCGTATGGTCCTCGAGGGTTTCCCAATGAATGAGCAAGACGTATCGTTCGGGCGACTCAATGCAAGGTCGTACTTCGTACCGTACGAAGCCATTGGCTTTTGACAGGACGCTGTCCAGACCGTGCTTTACGGCCTTTTCGAAGTCGATCTGCCGCCCAGCATGAATGCGGATGTCGGCGAGTTCCAGAATCATGCAATCACCTTCTAGAGGGGCATTTCATGCTGAATCCACTCTAGTGCGGATTCTCGCTGCGGGTTCCAGCCCAACTCACGGCGTGCGCGCAACGCGCGGACGCGACTGTTGCTGCCGAAGGTGTAAAGGGCTCTCGCTTCGCCCCATTCGACGGTTGCCTGCTCTGCGCTGATGAATTCCATTCCTGGAAGTCCGAGCCGCGCCACGATGGCCGACCCAATATCCAGGAACGATGCCTCACCACTCTCCGCAAAATAAAATGATCCTGGCGCGGCTGTTTCAACCGCCAAAGCGTAGAGCTCTGCAAGATCTTCGATATGGACGGTGGACCACCGGTTCAATCCTTTGCCGATCAGTCGAACTACACCGGTGATTTTTGCCTGTTCGGCAGCGCGTCAATGAATGCTATGAAGCGAGGAACCATGAAGTACGACATATTGCGGGCGCAGTGCGTCAACATGGCGGGCAACTCCAATGCCGCTCTGGACCAGGAGGGCAAGCTAAAGACGTTTGATCTTGCCTCGTTCGACGCCGTGCCCGTGCCTGTCAAGAAATAGCTGCGTCCATCCAGAATTTGAGCTGGACGTTTTTCACTCAGATCCCAACCCCCACAAACCGATCCACTATCCACTTAGCGCTGCCGGCCCTTCGTGGACCGAAACCTCATTTCTCGCCAGGAGGAAACTCCCCACCGTGAACTGCGGTTTGGAATGCCTGGAGCCTAATTGCCAACGATGTATCGGCAGGCGTCGTTACTCGCAGCCAGGCGCCCAAGGTGTCTTTAAGACACGGTTCGCACAAGTCAACTTGAACCCGATTCCCGTCTCCAAAAACCGAGTCGTATCCCGCGTCAAAACCGAGAGACCTCATTTGCGTGAAACCAATTTCGCCGCGCTCAGCTTCATTGCCGCATCGATCACACCTGATTTGGTGAACGAAGCTCATTGGTTCGATGGCTTTGATTTGCACTTGGTCCTCCGCTACTGAGTCACAGCATTCATCCTCTCGCATCCTGCTCAGAAAGACAACTGCCAATCGTCATGCATGAGGGCGAAATTCATTCGGATTTCGCCAAGTATCTATTGCGCAAATTTTGTGGGCCACCTCGCGATTGCAGCTGCAACACCGTGGCATGTAAATCGTGCTGACCGGTGTGTGCAGCACGCGACACATTCAGCGCAAAACCCCCGAATAAGCGATATCGAAAAATGAATTTGTACGCTCCACTTCAAATTTTGCTTGCATCACTTCCGCGTGTCCGGTAACTTGAAATACAAGTTTGAAAGGACTCTCATCATGCAATCCCAACGATACGAAACGCAATGCTCTATCCATTGCCATGCCCACTCTTCGCGAGCACGCCTGATGCATGTATCGCGTGATTCCGGGAGCATGTGCGCCGCGTGGGTGAATACCAAACGCACCACCAAACGAATTTGATTCCCGCCATGTCCTCCCGAATCAATTTATCCCTTAACGAATTCCGTCCAGGAGTTCGGGCACCCCTCTCAAGTCGCCGCTGACTTTCCCTGCGGCGATGCCGCCCGGGCTCCTGACATGTTCCATGTCCCCAGGAGCCAAAAATGCCAGACCGTGACGACGAGTTCCCCCCTTCTCCTTTGGCGAGTGACGTTGCTCTGCCCTTGGGCTACGTTACTCATCCGCTGCCGCGCACCCTCAATGACACGGGTCCATCTGCCCGAACCCTGCTGCTGCCCGAGCGCGTCAAGATTGAGGTCGACGAAGCCCGCGCGCTGGAGTATCGAAACCGCGTAGCTGAAATGATCCGCAAGGATCATGAGCGACTCCAGCAAACCCGTGCGAACCAGCTCAGCGAGGCTGAGGCCGAGAAGGCCCCGGAAAACGCAGAGCAGCAAGCTCAAGCCGATACCGAAGTCACACCAGACGCCGATACGGACTCCGAGCCAGCCCCTCAGGAGTGTCCGGAACATCTCTATCCGGTCTATACAGAGGCAACACTGATCGCCTTCAAGGCCCGGATAGCCTTGAGCCAAGACAAGGAGGTTCGCAAAAGGGACGAGGAGATATCCAAGCTCCTGCGGGCCAAGGGATGTCAGCGCCTGATCGGTATGCCCGACTCCCCGCAGGAGACGATGGAAGAGTTGCGGGGGTACATGCCTCACTTCGGCGAAGTGATCGACTTCCTGCGCGATCACCTGGTGCTGGCTGCACATTGCCGCAAGGCAAGCCGCCTGCCGCCCATCCTCGTGAACGGTGAGCCGGGTATTGGCAAAACCCATTTCGCTAACCTGCTGGCAGAGGTCTGGGGCACAGCCATACATCGCATCAGCTTTGACAAAGCTGTGACCGGCCCCACCCTGACGGGCTCGGAACGTCGGTGGAGCAACACCTCGTATGGCGCGGTCTTCGAGGCCGTTTGCCTGGGCAAGCATGCCAACCCGGTGATCGTGCTGGACGAGATCGACAAAGCCGACCGGCGTCAGGACTGGAACGCGCTCACGCCCCTGCACAGCCTGCTTGAACCGGCAACCGCGAGGAGAAGCAAAGACATCTCGCTCGACTTCGAATTCGACTGCAGCCAGGTGACCTGGGTAGCCACTGCCAACAGCCTGGAGCGTATTCCGGACTCTCTGCTGTCCCGCTTTCAGATCTTCCATGTCGAGCGGCCGGATGTCCGTGCTGCGCTTGCCGCCACCCGCTGGGTGGTGATGGCGGTGTTCGAGGAGCTCGAACTGCACAACTTCGAGCCGCCAGGCAACTTCGTGGTGGTTCGACTGGCACATCTAACAGCGCGGGAAGCCCAGCAGGCTACCCGGAAAGCGATCGCCCGCGCCGTTGCTGACAACCGCCGCAGCGTCACCCTTGCGGACTTGCCGGACGGGCTGGGCCAGGACGAAAGCAAAGTCGGCGGAACACCTGGGGGCTCGCAAACCAAGGAGTGGCTGCATTGAGTCCTCCTCCCGGCGCGGGCCAGGCACACCAGTGGGCAGGGCCTCGCCACTTCACTCTGATCATCGACTAACTACCTAAGGAATCATCATGAAAAAAAACTACGACTACCTCACTGGCGACCTCTTACAGGCTCGCTTCACCTACATGTTTAACACCAAGGACAACCGCAGCTGCGAATTTTATCGTGGCTGGATGCCGATCCTGGCGGGGCTCTGCGTTGAGATCGAGCAACTACTTGGGGATCGCCGCGAAGCCTTCCACTGGAAGCAGATCAAGGAGAAATTCGGTACCGCTCGTGACCTGCGTGTCGACCTGATAAACCCAGCAGGAAGGTTGAGCTTCAGCACCGAGGTCCGATCGGACGACGCCTTCGCCGACGTAAAGCAGACCGTCTTCAAGCTGGTCGCAGAAGGAGAGGAAGAGACCACTCGCAGCTGCATGATCTGTGGAGGAGATGCCGCGCCGAGGGCCTACGCCTTTTACATCTTAAATCTCTGCACCGACCACCATCCTGACAAAATCCGCCAGCCGGGTGACATGCCCAACGAAGCCATTTGGCGGCTGGCAGATGCATCAAGAACTCCAGGTGCAGCCGATGGCGGCGAAGGAGGTGCCTCGTGATCCTCTTCCTGGATTTTGATGGCGCCCTTCACCCTGAGAGCCTGAACAGCCGCCAGCCTTTGCTGTGCCATCTACCGCTTCTCGAAGACGTGCTCAGGGAGTTCCCTCAGGTGGAGGTGGTGATCAGCAGCACCTGGCGGCTGAGGTGGCTGGATCCGTACTTGGCCACGATTGAACTGCGCAAGCACTTCTCGCCGGACATCGCTCAGAGGGTCGTCGACGTCACCCCGCACCACACCCACCTGGACCCGAATGCGACGCCTGACAGTCTCTTCGCGTACCGACGCCATAGAGAGATCGAGGCGTGGCTGCGGACAAACAGACCACCCGGGACGAACTGGGTGGCGCTGGATGACCGAGCCTACTGGTTCAAACCGTTCCTCAAGAACCTCCTTGTTACCGACCCAGAGACGGGCCTCACTGTCCAGGACCTGGTTGAGCTGCGACGACGGTTCGAACGATCGTAGCGAGTAAGAGGAGGACCTTTGGCGAATAGCCAATACCGACTCCCTTCTGGATAAACCTCAACGCTGGAGAAACCAAATGATTCTGTTTCTGGATGTCGACGGTGTGCTGCACCCCGAGCCGTGCCCCGCCCGTCATTACTTCTGTCGCTTGCCGCTGCTTGAGGAGATCTTGATGGACTTCCCGAAAGTCCAGATCGTTATCTCGTCAGCCTGGCGTCTGGACTGGGCGGAAGAGAGCGAGCAAATCGCCGGGATGAAGGAGCACTTCCCGCTCGCGCTGAAGGACCGGGTGGTGGGCGTCACACCGGATCACCGGCCGACTCCTGGTGAACAAGCGCCGGAGGGTCTTGCCGACTACCTGCGCGAGTGGGAGTGCATGGATTGGCTGGGAACGCACCGGCCGGCGGGGACGTCGTACCTGATGCTTGATGACAGGCCATGGCTGTTCCGGCCGGACAACGGGCATCTGATGATCGTCGATTGCGATGACGGCTTCCTCCCGGACAACGAAGCTGAGCTTCGTCGCCGCTTGACGAGTATGGCGGCACACGCCACCGGTGATTGAGGGGAGCCGTGATTAAGCTGCACATTCTTTCTGATCTGCACAATGAGCTCGTTCCGCGTCAGCCGGATCCGACGGCAGCGGCCGCTGCGGATGCGATCGTGGCTGCGCAACCGTATGGGCGCGACGGTGCTTGCTCCGCGGTGGCATTTCGACGTATCGCCGGATGTGCCCTGGGGGTTAGCGCGCTCGCGTAGCCCGAGTCAGGCCGGCGCGGCCAAGCGCACGCCGCGAAAGGACTCGCTTTGCTGCAGGGCGGCGCTGCGGCGGTCGCCAAGGTCGACCAGGGCATCGAGCACATGCAGGAGCTTGCGGGCCAGCGCGGGAGGCAAGGGGTGCTGCCGATCCGCGTGTTCCTGGACCAGGGCGGCGACCGATGCCGGGACGCTTGTCCCCTTCCACGCTGCCGGTAGATTGCGATCGACGATCAGCGCCAGAACCTGGTCGGCGAACGTGTCGGCGGGATACGCCGCGCCCGCGCGCTCGCACAATGTGACGAACTGGCGCGCGACGTATGGAATCCAGCCCGCCGCCCGGACCATGCGATCCACCAGCGGCATGATTCGCGACAAGTCTTCCCAGCGCCCATTCGTGAAGCGCGCCGCATCGGCGCCACCTTCCACTCTGACGAACATCAGGCACTTGATCAAGTCGGGTAGGTCAAACCCGCCGATGCGACCGTCGTCGTTATAGGGCGAACGGCGCAGGTCGCGCTGGTCCAAGGTCCGCTCCAGCACGGCCTGCAGCAATTGGATACTGTTGTCGTCGATCGTAGGGGCGGTTAGCACGTCAAGGAAGAGCACCTCCGCGAACGACCCGAGGCAGCGCATGGCGGTTTCATCGCATTGCGCCACGATAGGCGCGAGCAGCCGCCCTTGCACCTCGGTTGCGGGCAGGTGCGCAGCAGCGCTTGCCAGCGACCGGCCAAGTTGATGCTCCCACTCCAACAGGCTGGCGCCGTCATGCTCGCGCCCGTGCCGCTCGTCTGTGCGCCACGTCGGGTTCAGGGTGTCCAGCGTCCACTCCACCAGCCCTTCAAGGGCATCGACATAGAGGGCGCGGGCCGGGCTGCCCATGACTGCGGCGACCGGAACCTGTTGAAGGACTTTGGCCGCGTACTGGCTGTGCCACAGGTCGGGCGCCTGCTCCCACCCCTCCGGCCCGTCGGAACCTCGCCGGCGCTGCGGCGCATCGGGCGCAACGGGCGTCCACGAAGGCAGCGGCCTGACCCACGGGGGAAAGTCCCCGCCCCGTTGATACTCCTCCAACGCTACGGCCAAGATGGCACTGCGGTGCGCTTGCTCGGCCTGACTCCGCGCCTGGGCGTCCATCCGGAAGGCGTTCGGCCGGTGCCAGAGCTGCGCCAACCGCAGGCCGAGGTTCAGGCCGCACCAAGCGAACCGAGGGTCGCGCTCCCAGCAGGCGGCGATCCCGGTCAGAGCGGCAAAGGAAACAACCTCCATCGAGTGCGCGACCAACCGGTACAGAGCCTCGCGATCGTCCGCGGCCTCGGTGCCGGCCTGCACCCGGGCAGCCAGCGCTCGAGCCACGAAGATTTTGGGGTGCCACGGGATCACGGCCCCGGGGAACGTGTCATCGGCGGCTGCGTCCGGTTCCACGCCGTACCGGTCGATGGTGACGTCGGCCCAGGCCCGGTGTCCCGGCGCTTGGGCAAAGCAAGTAAGGGCGGCGGCCGTGCCGACGATCACGGCTTCCGAGATGCCACTACCCGGCATCAGCGATGTCGAGGGATCCGCCGCGGCAAGTTCCGTCGCCCGCGCCACCGCCTCGTCCGGTGAGAACCCCGGCGCCCAGTGCCACGACGAGAAGCAGTTGTTCACCCAGAGCCACAGCTCGGTCTCGCGGGACACCTGGGCGTGGCGCTGCAGCACCGCCTGTACCTCGGGTGCGTCGTGCCGCGCACTGCTGACCGAGAGCTGCACCACTTCGTCCCGCCCCGGTACTGCCGTCGCCCGGTAGTTCTCGACGTGGCCCAGCTCGGACCAGAGTTCCGCCTTGTGCCGCAGTTCGGCGACATGGTCCGGATCGTCGGCTTCTTCTTGGTATGCGAACTCCAGCTGGAGCGGAAAATTGTCGAGCACCGTCCGGCAGGCGTCCCGCATGGCCGTGTCCCCTCCGAACACAAAGCCTGGCACCAAGTCGCGCAACTCCTGGCGCCGCGAGGCCAACTGGCCGCTTTCCACCACGCCCTGGCGCTGCGCCGCGTCGCCACGCCTCGGGTCGAAACCGATCAGGCTCGCGCTCACGAGCTCCGACTCCTGGACCATCCGCTGCAGGTCCAGGTCGCAGAGCCTCAGGCTCCCAAGCAGCGTGAGGCTCGTCGCCGATACCTCTTCTGAGCGAATTGCGAGGTGAACGGCAATTCCAAGCACGCTGATGCTCGCATGCCCTTCCAGCAGCTGCCTCAGTAACTCCTCGAGGGACCGCCCGGCATCCTGTTGGGCCAAAGCCCAGCGCTCCAGCGCCATGAGGGCGCATTCCACTACTTGCGGTCCGCCGTGCCCGCGGAACCAGACATAGTGCCGGTCAGCGCCCCAGAACTCCTGCCGCGCCCACGGAAACGCCAACACGAGCGGCAACGGTGTGCCGTGGCGGCCCCCAGGCCTATGAAGCTGCCGCCAGGCGGTCATGGCGTGGTTGACGATGTCGCGGACGAGGGCCAAGGCCGCCTCGGGTTCCCGCTGGAACAGCGAGTGAAACGGTTCGCGCAGCGGGGAGGCCGGAAAGTAGCCGTGGTGGTCGGCGCCGATCGACAGCCGATCCCAGTCGTGACGGGAGAAGGAGTCTCGCCCGATGTTCGGACTTTCCAGCGTCATGTTGTCGGACCAAGTGCGCTGTTCCGGTGGGATCGCCGCCGCCCGCTTGAGCAACTCCTCCTGTTCGTGGTCCTCCTTGCCCCAGCGAGCCATGCTGTCGCCTGGAAGCTCCTGAAGGAACCAGCGCCGCGCGACCTTTGCCAGCAGTGCGGGATGCGTCTGCGCCAGCAGCGGCGCATAGGCCATGACCTCCTGGTACCCCTTGTCGGGCCAGCGCGCGATCCGCTCGACCTTCGACAGGTAGGCGCCAACGATATCCGGATAGGCGCGCCCCGCGCGAAGGACCAGGTTGCGCAGCTCGGTTTCCAGGTTTGACGGCGCGCGCGGCGGCGACCCACCTTCGGCGGAGGTTGGCTCACGGCGTGCGCGCCGGGCGTGGCGCTGGTCTTCTATGGCATCCAGCCAGGCCGAGCATTGTGTGACGATGCGCTGCGATAACGAGTTCGGGTAGTCCGCGGACGCGACCTGCCAAGTATCGAACAGCGTGGTCAGGTCCGGCAGGCAGCGGTCGGGAATCGATGCCAAACGCCGGAGCAGCCACGACAGAAGTCGACCCCACGCCGGGAAGTCGGAGGGCCAGCCCAGGGAATCGGCCAGGCGGATGCGGGCGGCTGGCAGCATGCCGTCGCCGCCAACCAGGCCCGACAGCACCATGGGGTTGGGTGTGGTCTTCTCGGCCTGCATCCACACCAGCAGCTTTGCGAGCAGACGGTGGTCGTACGCCGCCAGGGCAGCGCCGTACATCTCAGCATGCTCGGCAAAGCGCGGGCTGAAGACGGGCGCGATCAACCAGGCCCGCAACCACTGTGGCCGCACCTGCGCCCCTGCGAGGGCATAGAGTTCCCGTGGCCACTGCTCGGCATCGGCGTAGGTGGATTGCGAGAGCAGTTCGACGACGCGCGCCAGGGCCGGCGGCTCGCCCGCGGCCGTCAAGACCGCGATCCAGTCCGCGCCCTGGTCCACCAACAGGTGGAAGAACGACCATTCGAAGAAGATGTCGTGGCTGAATTGCGCCGTATGTCCCAGCCGCACCTGCTGCAGCAGGCCGTCTTCCTCGAGGGCGGGCAGCACCGCCTGCGTCGCGGCCGACAGGTCGCGGATGCGCAGATTGCGGCCGAGGTCGGGGGCGCTGCGCTGTGCCAGCTCGATCAAGGCCCGCTGGCGCGCCAGGGCCTGCGGTGCCTGCGCGTCGTACCCACCCCGCGTCCACCAGGCATCCACCAGCTCGACTTCGGTCTGCGGCGCGAATTCGGCCGGATACGCCGCCCGCGACAGCCCGCGGGCCAGGACCGCCGCGAAGAAGGGTCGGCGCGCGAGCGTCCGCACGCGCTCATTGCCGCCGGTCAGCAGCGGCCGCAGCGCGGGAAGCTTGTCAGCGAGGACCGAGGCTTCGTCGTCCGACAGGTTGTCCACATCGACGTAGCCCACGCCGGCGCCTGACCACAGCGCTGCAGGGATCCAGTTGCGCAAGGGCTCGATGCCAGCGTCGCGCGCCGTCGCGACGACACGCCAGTCGGCCAGCGCTGGGCTGGCGAGCAGCTGGGCCAAGAGGTCGGTGATGATGGGGCGGTGCTCCGGCGCGACCCGGTCGATGCCGTCGATGAACAGCACCGGGTGACCAGTGGCGGCGACTTCCACCAGCAGCGGCTCGATTGCCGTGGCCGACAGCCCCAGCGCACGGGCCTGCTCGGTCCAGCTGCGCCCCGACAACCGGTTCGCCGTGAGCAGCAAGGTCGTGCCGTCCACTGCGCGCGCCTTCAGGAGATCGCGCAGAAGCACGGTCTTGCCCGCGCCCGGCAGGCCCTTGACCAACGTCAGGCGATACGCGGCCAGTTGCGTGGCCAACGCGTCGCGCAGTCTCAATCGGTCAAGATGCGTGCCGCCGATGTCGTCAGGCTGCTGCGCCAACCAATGACGCGTGCCCTCCTGCAGGAGCTGCATGTCGGCGGCTAGTGCCGGCGTTCCGCTGAACCGCCAACCTCCGCCCAAGCTACGCAGCAACGAAGCGCGGGTGTGCTCGGCGCTACGGCCGGCGCCATTGCGCGCTGTCTGGCACAACAGGTTCCATAGCTCGCCGGCGCGGGCGACCTGGTTTGCCACCAGGGATCGCTGCAGGTTCGCCAGAATATCCGCCTCCTGGGCCGAGCCTGCGTGCAGGAAATCGAACCGGATGAGCGTTAGGTGCTGAAACAAGCGGTGCAGGCTGTCGTCGGGGAAAGGTCCGCCCAGCCCATCTTCCATGACCTTGCGCACGGCGTTGACCACCACACGATGCGCCAGTGACCCGTTACCGTTGTCGGCGAACCGCTGCATGAAGGCAGCCGGGGTGATGGACGCCCGGGCCCATTCGCACACCGTGGTGAAGTTCCTGAACGCATCTTCCGTGATCGTGCCAGTCACGGCGCCGACACGGTCCACCTGATCCCGAAATCCCGGCTTCTGCAAGGTGTGCCAGCTGTGCAGAATCACGTCGCGGAAGTCGTTGTTGCTCGACGCGTCGGAAATCGTCAGCGCGCGCTTGACCTGCAGCGACAGGCGCATGGCTGAGCCATCGGTGAGCGCTAAGGCATCGACGATCACGTCGTCGAGCGGCTCGCTGAAGTCGGCTTGCTGCTGGGCCACCCGATCCACGATCCTCGAACCGAGGCCGGCCGCGGTTGTTCCGGTGAGCATGGCCGCCATGTAGTAGGCCGCAGCGGCGTCCTCGTAGGTGAATCCGGTGCCCCCGGTGAGTTCAGGCGATGTCATGGGTAGTTATTAGACGCGATGGGCCGGCACTCCGATTCCGGTCATTCATGCGGCTCCGATGAGTCATCGACGACGCCCGGCTAGTGCCTGCGCCTTCGCTATCACGTCATCCATTCTTCGGAAAACAGATTCACCACCGTAGGCGCAGTTCGTAAGGTTCACAGTCACGTACCCTTCCGGCGAATCTGCTGGCGCTGGCGGAAGGCGAAAAATTTCGTACTGGACTATCCCGGTGGCCACCCCAGCTGGTAATGCATCTCGACGCTTCTGCATCTCCTTCAGATAAGGAGTATCACCAGGCATATGCTCGAACCCAACGGCGTGGAGAAAGTCAGACGGAGGACGAAACTGCTCCAACACATGTGGCAGCAGATAGTTGCGCACAAGGTTGTCCAGATCGAATAGCTCCGATTCGTTGGCAGCGTGACGGGGTCGCACGATGACTTCAAGTCCGACTTGCATCTTCAACGGCTGCATTAAATGACCAAGCTTTTCGCGAAAGGCCTCGACTTCGTGCTTGATTGCGTCTCTGAATCTTTCTGCCTGCCCGACCGTCGGCAGGGCGGGCAACTCGATCCGGAATGGGGATTTCACGACCCGCTCCTCGGCGTGGCGCCGAACATCACGGAGGAAGGCATCGTCAACTGCGGTCGACTGAGGGCTGCACAGGTCAGCAAGCTCCCGGAGCCGAATCTGTCCAAGACCTAGCAAGTGTTCTTGGACGACGCGTCTGTCATGCGTTTCCGCAAGAACTTGCTTGAGTCTCCCAATATCCGTACCTCGCTCCTCAGGTGACATGGCTGCAGCCTCGCGAAGACTATTCAGGGAGTCATCAAAGTGATAGTCCGACATTCGATCATGCTCCGCGAGTTCGGGATACTCGCGCTCCAAGTACGCCACATACTCAAGATCTGCGACGAAATCGGACATCCTCCGCGCTTCCAACGAAAACGAGGGGCGATCGACGCCGTGAGTGCAGGATACCGAAAGGACGTGAACCTGACTGTCATCACCGTACAGTATCCGCCTCGGTTTTTCGGCACCATCCGAATGCGTCGCCAATCCGAGCAAGTCCAGGTAGTTTTTTGCCAAAGTCTGGATAGGTGCGGGTTGACGATGCGATGTCTCCAGCCGGAGCCTCAGCACGAGCGGGCCTGCAAAGGAGCGCCGACCAGCCTCGATCAGTCGCTGCCGGATCGTTCTCTGAAATGCCATTGCGTAGCCGCCACGCGACTGTTTCTTGTTGAGCGCTTCCATTTCCTCCAGCAGAAGCACGCGCCGATTTCGCCGGCTCTCATACCGGCGAAACTGCCCTGCGAGGGTAGACCAATACCCGTCAATCTTTAATGTCACAAACTCCCCTTGCAGATTCCACGAGGAAAAGACTGAAGTTGCATCGTGGTTTCATTTAACTTCGCGGTGACGGTTGATCCGCAAGTCAAGCAGGTGGCGACAAGGCCCAGCAACCACTCCGCTCGCTCAGCAGGGCCCGAAGGCCAGGTGCAAAAGCCATCTGGTTGTTCATCAGGATTTAAGATTCCAACAAGCAGCACTTCTTGAACTTCTTGCCACTTCCGCAAGGACAAGAATCATTCCGCCCCACCTTGGTCTCGCCGCGACTTGCCTTCTCGATGCGCTTTGCGCGCAGCCGTGCTGCCATCCCAATCAACCGAGGCAGTTCATCCTGGCTGATGTCAGATCTCCGAAAAATCTGCCATTCGACATCGAAAAGCCGCCCGTCATTTCCATAATTTAGTTCGAGCAGCATTCGATCCGGCTCGCGGTTCAACACAAGAAGTGCCTTCGCATGATCTTCGGCGACAGCCGCTTCCCGGTCAATCGACAATGTCGACCACGGAAAAATCGTGATCCGCACGTCCCCATGCGTTGACATCGGTCGCGGCTGCTTTTGCGCCGCCGCCGCGACTTCGGAGGAGACGCCTCCAAACACTTTCGTGCGCCAGTCCCCGCTCATATCCAGCAGGCGCGAAGCAAGCGCGGAGGCTCCCGCCTTCGCATCTCGCTGCAGCAGTTCCAGAACTTCAGTCAGGCCCTTTGGCATGTCTTGGCGCAAAGGGGGAGCATCCGATTCCTCCCCCAGCCGCGAACCGAAGTACTTGTCGATATCGACTCGATAGCCAACGAACTGCAACTGTGCCTCGCGGTCAGCGATCATCCCGGCGGCATATTTGGCGTAATGATTGTGCTTCAGGTAGAGGCCCAAATGGTCCAGTTCGTCATCCAACTGCAAGACATTTGAACTGAAGGCCTCTTTCCGCTGTTCGACATAGTGCAAGAATTCAAAGGGATTTGAGAATACGTCGGCATAGACTCTGAGATCATCGATCGCCATGGACCAGACAGCACTGGCTCCTACATCGACTCCCACATTGCGCAGATGCTGCACCTGCGCGGCGAGTTCGGTAAATGGATCAAGAGTCACCGCACAAACGCTGACATGCCTGAAATCCCCGAAGCGCAGACGCGCAATCTCATTGTGCGCGCCATCGTATAACGGGACCTCGTCTGCGGATCGAAGGTAGCTCAGGAAGCGAAGCCCTTGTTGCGCCGGACCAAACACCAGGTTCTTAAGAGACTGCACGTGCGCATCGACATCCGTGGTCGGAGACGTATAGGTGAAAGCACCGGCCTTGACTTCAATGATGAACAGATGATCCTCGAACACCACCAACCCATCCGTCTCGAATCGCTTAGACGAACCGCCTTCATCTACCTGGTAGTAGGCTTCAGGAATGCACTGGGAGCCCGGAAGAATCTGCTGCAGATACTGAAATGGCAATGTCTCGGTGACCTCCTTGCGCTTAGTGATCCACTGCTGCTTAAGTTCTTCTGTGTGAGAAAAAACTCGCTTCTCAAACTGCCGATAGAAGTGGTCGAACAACGTAGAGACATCGAAGCAGTAGTAGCGATCATCCAGCTTTAAAAATGGCCGCTTGAACGTCGGCCACACACGCAGTGGCCACCCGCGATAAGACCCCTCAGCAAAAAAATCCTTGTCTTCGCCTGGTCCCCACGCGAAATCCCGGAGAAAGGCTTCTGGGAGCGTCGTAATTTTCTGAACATCGAAAAGGTCGTACAGGAAAAACAGGCCAACCGCCCTGTCCTGCTCCTCCTGCAGGCCATTTCGAGCCACCGCTTGCCGCAAGAACTCCCCAGGATCACCCTCGACCGGCGCGATGCCAGAGCTTAGGTCCGCTTCGGCGACCGCTAGAGCCTTTCCGCGAAAGGTCTGCATAGCTTCGTACGCCTGTGTCAATCCGTAGGTAAGCGAGCGCCATAATTTCTCAAGTTCGTCGCAGAGGACTGTTGCCGACAGCCCATAAATTTTCTCGACGACATTGCTCTGAGGCTCCAGGAGATCTCTCAACGCCTGCACCTGGTGCACCTGGTACCGTTCGCCAGTCACGTTGGTCCAGTACATCTGCGATTTGAACTGGAACTCCTCAAACTTCATGTCGAGCTGTGGATTCTCGAGCTTCCGCTTGGCAGTCGCTGCCATGAAGTACTCGCGATTCAAGATATCAAAGAGCTTCTCCACTTCCACCTGCAATTTTCTCCAGTCTTCTTCGGGTAGTTCCTCCTTGATTTCTGGGACAGGCATGACGCCGGCCACGACGCTCTGAACAAAATCGAGCATGCGACTGGCGTGGATGTGCTCTGACTTCACGTCAAACTCGTTGTCAATGCCCAGCATTGAGGCCGCACGCTCCCACCAAGCGCGATGCAGCATCTTCAGTGGAGGAAGGGCAGCGACCAATTTGGCAATTTGATCGATGGACTCATCTATCCTCATAACGATTTCGCCGTGGCCTTGCGCCAGGCGTTGCTGCATCCGATCAAACTCGCCCTCGGCCCAGTCAGCCTTCCAGACGATGTTCTTGCCAAAGCGAGCGATCTTTATGGGCCCAGCTGAGTACACCTGATCAGGGCCACGAGGCTTCATCATCGATTGCCTGGCGACCTTTCTCGGGTTTTTCTTCATATATCCATGAATCTTGCGCTTACTGTCGAGACATACGTCAGCGCGGCTGAGAGGGACAAGAAGTCATGAATGAACAGCGACCGCAGTGCCGCCCGATTGAAGGTGAGAAGTCCTGCCGGATCAGACGAAGTGCAGCTTTGGCCGACTTTGTTTTCATTAATGCCCCACTGGGAGCTACGGAGGTTGTCTGATCTGACATGATGTTGTGCAGCACCAGACCTCGGATGCCTTGCGTGCTCAGTTGGTTCACCATCGGGCGCATCAGCGTTGCGGTGTCTGCAGCCCCTCGCGATGAAAATCGAATGAGGTGCACAGTACTTCCAAATCGCTCATCCGTTCTCAGACCCCACGGCATACTGAGGTGCAGCCCAGCCACATTGGTCACCGGTTCGCAAAATTTGCCATTTATGTCTTTGATTACGGTGATCCCCTGCTTCAGCGCAGCTACGGCATCGCGCCACAACGTTTGGTCCTCTCCTTCAGTTGGAAGCCTGTATTTTGACCAAGCACTGAGGAACACATCCTTGACTGAGCCCTCGCTGTTCGCGATTCCCTTCAATGCGTGCATGACTGCTAGACGACCGCGGACGCCAACGTCGAGTTCCAAGTCAGCGTGAAATCCGAGTCCATAGCGGTAGCGATACTGGAGGCCGCAACGAACATACGTTTCGAACTCTGTGTAGTCAACCGGCGGGGGAGGCACTGCCGCATGAGATCGGGGAGAAGATGCTACAGGCGAGGGTGCTTTGTCAAAGCGCTCCTCAATATATGCTTTTGGGGAGTGTGAAAACTGCTCCACCCGATCGTTACCGCCGTACTCATCATCATCGTACAGGCGTAAATTGGTGCGCGCTCTCGAGCTACCGACATACAAAAGATTGTTTCGTTCGACCGCAGTCTCGAACTCGTACTCGTCCGCATTGCTTCCGAGCGCTTCCGGCGGAACGATGTCCATGATCGAGCCAGGAGAGAACCAAGTGGGGGAAGTAGCACCATAGCTACCACTATTCACATAACCGACATGGACCGCGTCGTACTCCAATCCCTTACTTCCATGGACTGTTTGCAAACGCACGGCATTCATGGCCAGCGTTTCTGGAGGCAGCTCCCGATCAACATACGTGTCACCGATTCGCTGCCGCAGTCGCTGTCGTAGGAGGTAACGCGAAAGGCGCGCCTCGCGCACATCACCATCTCCATTCCGCACGGAATACGCAAACTGCCACAGAGCCAACCGGCTTACTTGAGCCGCAACGCTGAGATCATTCGGATCAATCTGGAACACCTTTTTCTCTAAAAGCATGTTGCAGACAAAATCCCATGGCTTGGTAGACCGTGTCGCGTCGCCCAGTAGCTGATTGAGCCGCGCCACTACCGCGATGCCATTCGCAGACAGCCCGGGCGGCGTGTCTCGCATCCATCTCCCCCTTTGCCACCGCACGTTGCCGGTGGTGGCTGCAAGCAGAACTCGAATATCGGCGAGTTCCATACGAAAGGTTGGGTCGTCTGCCAGGCCGACAAGTCCCCATGGCTGACGCTCCGCGAGCAGTTGCATCAAACACAGCATTTTTTTAACCTCTGGTCGCCGCGCGAGTTCACCGATGTACAAAACCGGAATGCCAGCCAATCCAAGCTCCCTCGCGAGGCGTTCAACGTCGACTCCGTTTCTAGCAAGCACAGCTTGGGAACCATACGGAATGCCATCATCAGCGCAGCGATTGACTCCGGCGACGATTGCCGCCGGAATATCGTCCTTAAAACTACATGTCGTGACTGTGGGCATGACGCCACATGGCCCATTTGCTGAAACAAATCGATCTAACGGCAAATCGTCCTGCAGTACATGCAAGGTCCCAACTTGTTGCACCAGTTCGACCACCTCCGCCGAACTCCGTCGATTGACATCAAGCGAGTACTTACCTGTTCGACCGTCAGCCGCCGATTTAACAAAGGTGCTCTCAAACCGAAGCAGGCTTTTTACAGAAGCTCCGCGCCAGTGGTGGATCGCCTGCCGCACATCCCCAACGACCCAAACCGATTTGGCTTTCGTCGCCAACTGGCGAATCAACTCAACCATGGCTTGTGTTACGTCTTGATATTCATCAACAAGCACATGCTGAAAGCTGTCGGTCAGCTCGGCAAACGGTTGGCGGTCTTCTTTTAGCGCAGTGGCGGGCAATGCGACCAGATCAACGAAATCAACCATTCCCGCCCGACGCAATTCAGCCTCGTGAAGCGCGTACAGAGTCGCGACATCCTCTCGTTTTCTGAGAATCTCGGCTGACGCAACCGGGAGCCCAGGGAGCGCGCGAGCGTACATCTCCGGCGTAACCAGTTCCTCTTTGAGGCGTTTGATGCCGTTGATGACAGGCTGGAGCCAATCATACGGATCCTCTAACCTGGAAAAATGTTTCAAGTCCGCCTGCGGTAAGGCTTTGACCATCAATGACATGACGTTAAGCCGGTCAGCGACAAACACCTCCTGTGGAAGACTGAATTTTTGATAATACTTGCGCAAAAATTCCAACCCAAAGGCGTGGAAGGTCCCCGCCCATATTTGGGAAGCTTGTGGTATTCCGGCTATACGAAGACGTTCGACCAATTCGAAGGCTGCCTTGTTGGTAAACGTAAGTACCAGGATGTTCTGCGGATTAACATTTTTTTCCTCCACCAGAAACTTAATCCGATGGATCAGCGTAGATGTCTTTCCCGTTCCAGGACCCGCGACTACGTTCGCAAAACGCTCAGGTGCTTTGGCGGCAGTGCTTTGATCGGGGCTTGGCGAGTGCAAGACGTTCAGACGTGCGGGCACTGGAGGAGGAAGCAACGCAGCATCCAGAAACTGAAGGCGCGCAATTTCCAAGGGAATGCCGAAACTGCGAGCGGCTTCGGTGGGGCTCATGCCCCCCTTCATCAACGTGTTAGCTACTTCGCGTGGCAGCAACAATTCCCGCGCAAACACATTTGCCTGGAGTTCCTGCCTCTCGCGAGCCCCGTATGCCTCCACGTGGATCGCTGCGGGCGATGTACCTTTCCCGGTTAGCTCCTTCAAGAAGGCGACGGTCAGCGGCTGCTGATCGACATCGAGAATCCAATGACCGAGTTCGTGCGCGACCAAGTATGCAAAGGTTACGTTATCAACGTTATCAATGACATAGATTGCCCGCTCATTTCGTTTTAAGACGGCGCTTCCGCCACCTAATTCGCTATAGGAAGCCGGAACCCTCTCGACCAGGAGGTTGAGCTTCTCTTCGACTGCCCCTAAGAGCGCAGAAGCGGTCGCTGCTTCTGTAGGACCTATCTCGAGCAGCCATAAGCGCAGCTTAATGGCCTCCGACCTCGCACGCTCAAAGGCATTCATTGTTATCCTTAATCGGCCAACTCAAGAAGTGTCTGCGTCTCAGCCTCGCCAAGGTTTAGTGATGTAACGGCAGCCGACCAAGTCAGCGGCTCAGAGTTCACCAAAGGTTTTCCCTCTGTTGCCTTGAAAGCTGGCACGGTCGTCTGATCGAACGAGCGCCTGAACGATTCAGCAAGCGCCAGGGCAGCAACATGTAAGCGGTCCGAGAGTGCCTGCAGTACTTTGCTCGGAGCTGCGGTTCGTCCAGACAACACACCACTCAGCAGCGCACTATTCTTCCCAAGTCCCATCTCGACAGACAACTTCCTCACAGCTGGCCCCTGAATCGCCAACACTTGCGCTTGCGCCTTCTCAAGTTCGAGTTCAGTCACTTGCTGCCTTACTAAAGCATGAGCCATACACATGGCGCTCAGTTGTGAAACTGATTTTCCGTGCTCTTTTGCGGTGAGCCGAATTCGGACAAAAAGGCTTGGATTGGTACGAACCATCCACTGAGTGGTTTCTGATCCCACTAGTTGGTCATAATCTTTCTGGAAGGATGCGAAGACCCGGCTAGCGCTGTGATTCAAAGTGCGCTCCTCGAACTCTTCAAACCCGTCGTTTAAAAGCATTCTGGCAACTTGGGCAGCACTCTCGCCCTTAAATCCTGCGCAGCCGGCAATGAACGTTTGTAGTGAACGTTTGCACGAAACTCCAATTGTCTCTTGGCGCTCTTTCGTACTCACACGCGGTTCAGTGGTGTCTCTTTGAACTGGAGATACCTGTCCTCCTGAAGCGTTGAGCTGCCTAGAAATCTGCACTGAGTTTGCGAGTCTGTGCCACTCAGCCGGCCAGCGCCCATTGGTACTCGCGTCCGAAAGCAAGTGCTGAAGCTTTGATGCCAAGTTAGCGGTGGCAGTTTCGACTGATTCCCCTTCGGCCTCGACACGCCCCCGCGTAGGGATCACGACCGTACACTTTGTCGAACGCCGTTCCTCATCAAACTCAAATGTCGGATGAGCAGTGACGGCTGAGAGCAAACGTACCCACTCATCCAGATACGCAACGCCTTTTGAGGCCGCCTCGTCACTTAACAATCGTTTAACCATCGCCGCTCCATTGACTTTGTGCCAGATGTAGTTACTATAGCGACGTATCAACAATATATCAACAACCGAGAGATGAATGTTCAGGCGGTTTCTGTTGCAATCAGGGAGGCCGTCTCTGAATGGGCCGCCACTCGGACGCTCGAGGTCGCTGTCGCCGAGTTAGCCAACCCGGGGGAACTCGGGCTGAAATTGGCCAACGCCGTTCGCCAGCGCGTCGAACCTGAACAGCTTGGCAGTCCCCTCGCCTTTCTCCATGAATTTGGCTACGTGCGACTATCCGGTGCATTCGAGATTGCTCAACTGGACACCACGCCCGAAGCATTCTTTCCAATTCCCACGTCGAACGGCACGGTAGCCGCCCGTGCAGCGGTGCTGGCATTTACAGGTCTTCTGGAACTTGAGACGATCTCGTATGGAAGCGAAAACAGCGGTGAGCTGTTCGTGAATCTAGTTACGTTGCCTGGGGAAGGCATCTTCGCTGCAAAGTCACGAAAGAACATGCACGGGCATACCGATGCGGTGAGCTTTCCGCCGCGCGGGTACAGGTCTTCGTCATTTCCTGATATCGCCCCCTCTCCAGACGTGGTTTGCCTGGCAGCACTGCGCAATCCTGACGAAGTGCCCACCACCGTCATGCCACTTGCCGCGCTGATCGCCGCCCTAACGCCAAACCAAGTCGCGGAACTGAAAAAGCCTCAGTTCAGTGTTCGTTCACAAAAGACCTTCATCAACGGTACGAAACGCATACTCGGGGAAGAGCTGGTCGAAATCGATGTCGAGGTCTTGTTGGACACTGCCAAGGGATCCTGGATCCGCTACAGCCACAGCAGCGTTGACGCCTTTGCAGAGGAGGGCGAAGCGGCTGCGGCAGCTCTGGGCGCGGCATGTGTGGGCGCTGCCGTTCCGGTCGCTCTCCAACCTGGAGACCTACTTTTTGTCAGCAACCGTACAGCGCTTCATGGTCGTGCCGAAGTCGGCGGAGAACCAGGTGGAACTTCGAGATGGCTGCTTCGAGGATACGGTCTTGAGACCGCAGCGTTAACAGAACTCCAGCGATATGCGGAGAGCCCACACATGCTGTTCCCCTAAACTCTTCTCGCGCTCTCAAGCCAAGGCAATGCTTTAAGGAGGAACGAACAGATCCGTCACCCGATCTCGAAGGTGCAACTCTTGGACAAGATCATTCTTGCTCACGAGACGGATGCATCGCAGGCCACTCTCATCGTAAGTGTCGATTCGAACAAGATAGTGGCGTCCGAAGTCGATATACACCGGACATTTCGCATCAAGCCACGTCGACCGGGGCCGAACCCAATCAAACTGGTGGTGCCCAATGTAGGTTTCCAGAAGTTCTTGCTCCACGTCGCGAAAATAACAATAGAACCCTCCGCTGCATCGGGCTTTGGTGGCTTGAGGATCTTCCAAAATTGCCTCGGACAATCGAATAAACAATCCTCGATTTGCGCCCTCCATGCCACGTTTGGCTTTAATCCACACCGCATCTTTACCAAGTTCGGATTCAGGATCTGGAAGCGGATGATAGATGTCGAAGTTCTTTACAAAAACTGATCCGTCAATGATCCATACGAGATTTTTGTAGAACACCTCTCGTGAAATTCGCTCTGCATCAGACATAGCGGAATGCTGAATTTCGACCACGATTCCTTTTTCGGTTTTGATATCGGCACGATGAATTTCTCCATTTTCAGCACGATGGCAGACCTCGCGAAAACTGGGCGGGAACAAAGCTTTCCATTCACGGTGCCAGTCCGTCTCGTTTTCCCACCACGGGTCGCAGTGTTGCCGGAAGGCGTGCGCCCAATGATGTCTGATGCGTGGCCCACATTTGGCAAGCGTGGCATGGCCGCAAGTTTCGCACTCGCCTTTCAATCCGGGACGAGCCTCACTTCTGCAGCCAGCGACTTGGGAATACTGCATATTGGTCTTGGCGTGCGGAACTCGTGATGGTGTCGACCTAAGATGTACCAAATGCCGTTGCCAACTGCGCCTCTAGTTCCGGAAACAATGCTCCTATTGCTTGGTCATATACAGTGTCGCGCCGATAAGTCGGCTCCCCGGCATGTACGGAACGCTTTACTTCGCTCCCATAGTCGCGAATCCACTTCCGGTTCTTCTCGGAAACGACTGGGCGGTAGGTTTTGTAAGCCCACAAAAACAAGATCGCAAACGCATGCTGACCGACATTGCTGCCGCTGCGTAGGCCCGCCTCCATCACTCGGTAGACATTCAATCGCCTGCTATATCCCACCGAACGCCCCAGCTTGATGGACAGAATAACCGCGAGCACGCAGTGGTGACTGTAAAAGCGTGCCGCGCGTAATGGCTCAAGCCCCGAGTGCCAAGCCTGATTTTCAGAAAGCCGCTCAACGATACTAAGTATTTGTGTATCGCTTCCGCTTACATAGTCATTATCAAGATACAGCGTTGCCGCTGCCAGGTAGCTCTCAATTCCGTTTCGCCATTCTTGCTTCCGCAGTTTGACACAAGCGTCGATGCGCTCGGCTTCGATCCTCTTACGTTCGGCATCGTAGTCAAAGAAATATGGTCGACAGCTTTCGATTGGAAACGTGACATGGTGCAAGCCTACTGGATGCGACTCCCAAAGATCGCTGATTTGGTTGTCGTGGAGTACAGGTGTTTGCCGAAACCCACTGAAGGTAAGCGCTTGGCGCTCCGGCGTTGCTAATTTTGCCGGCCCATCCAATACGAACAGGTTTCGCCTATTGAAGAATGCTTCGTCGGTCACCGCAGCGCGACTGCGGTCAAAGCTTGCGAACACCCAAATGATGAAGATGCCTTCTTTTTTATAAAACTCGTCGCGCGCAATGACGTCGGAGAGGAAGGTGTAGGAAAGTTGGATTTCGAACACTAGGGGCTTGCCAGCGTAGATGCATTTGACGTCGGGCCTGCGCCACTCTCCTTTGACCGTTGCGCTGAAGGTGGTTTGCTCCTGGTTGATCTGGGACACCGAGGGATCTTTCGCCAGCCAGCTCGCAAT
>CALRTF020000003.1:0-43139 GCA_943370985.1 Paenacidovorax caeni | reverse complement strand
CATGTTTGCACGCGAGCGCAGCGCACGCGGCCACATGAAGTCCCCCTCCATCGCCCAGCGGGGCGAGGGAGGGGCGAGGGGAGGGAGTGGGGAGTTGGACCTACTGTCGAGAACGAACCGCAGCCGCAGCATCAAGAGCCGAACAACATCATCATGCAACTAGACCAGGCCCAACCTTTCCCCTACCACTTCGAAATGAAGTCCACCGCCCTCGTCATCATCGACATGCAGCGCGACTTCATCGAGCCGGGCGGCTTTGGCGAGACGCTGGGCAACGATGTCTCGCTGCTGCAGGCCATCGTGCCAGCCTGTGTGGCGGTGCTCGGGGCCTGGCGCCGCGCCGGCGGCCTGGTGGTGCATACGCGGGAAGCGCACAAGGCGGATCTCTCCGACTGCCCGCCGGCCAAACGCGCGCGCGGCAACCCCGTGCTGCGCATCGGCGACCAGGGCGCGATGGGCCGCATCCTGATCGCCGGCGAGCCTGGCAACCAGATCATCGACGCGCTGGCGCCCTTGCCGGGCGAGATGACCATCGACAAACCGGGCAAGGGTGCTTTTTATGCCACCGGACTGCACGAGCGGCTGCAGCAGGCCGGCATCACGCACCTGCTGTTCATGGGGGTGACGACCGAGGTCTGCGTGCAGACCTCGATGCGCGAAGCCAATGACCGCGGCTACGAGGCGCTGCTGCTGGAAGACTGCACCGAGAGTTATTTCCCCGCCTTCAAGGCGGCGGCCGTGGCGATGATGCGCGCCCAGGGCGCCATCGTCGGCTGGACCGCCACCAGCGCGCAGTTGCTGCCCGCGCTGGCGGCACTGCCTGCCCGGCCCCAACACTGCTAGAGTTTCCCCATGCACACTGCCGCCAGCCATCCCGCCAGCCCTGCCAGCGCACCCGTCCACCGCTCGCGCGCCGACGAGGTCTACGAGGAGCTCAAGCGCAATGTGTCCGAGTTCAAGCTGGTGCCCGGCGACCGCTTCACGGAGACCGAGATCAGCGAGCGTCTGGGTGTTTCGCGCACGCCGGTGCGCCAGGCGCTGTTCAGGCTGCAGCAGGAGGGGTTTGTCGAGGTATCGTTCCGCAGTGGCTGGCGCGTGTTGCCCTTCGACTTCAGGCAGTTCGAGGAGCTGTACGACCTGCGCATGGTGCTGGAAACCACGGCCGCGCACCGCCTGTGCGACGATGCGCTCAAGGTCGACAACAGCATGCTGGACGCGCTGGCCGCGATCTGGCTGGTGCCGGCCGAGCAGCGCAGCAGCGATACCGTGCAGGTGGCGCAGTGGGACGAGGCCTTTCATTGCGCGCTGGTGGCGGCGGCCGGCAATGCGGAGATGGCGCGTGTGCACCGCGACGTGACCGAACGCATACGCGTGATCCGCCGGCTCGACTTCACCAAGCAGCCGCGCATCGACGCGACCTACGAGGAACACGCCAAGATCCTCAAGGCGATCCAGCGCAAGCGCGGTGACCAGGCGGCCCTGCTGCTGCGTTCGCACATCCAGACCAGCCAGGCCGAGGTGCGCAAGATCACCTTGCACCAGGTGCACCTGGCGCGCCAGCTCGGTGCGCAGGCGCGCTGAAGCGCCAGGCTCCAGAGTTTCGGACTAAAACAGGCTGCAGCCCCCGTTTGACGGGGGGATGCAGCTATGAATTTGGTAGCAAAGATGCGGCCAGCCGGTCGGCCGCGGCTTACCAGCCGATCGCCTTGGGCAGCCAGGTCGCGATCGCCGGGAAGAAAAACACCAGCACGATACCGAGGATCTGCAGCCCCACAAACGGGATCACACCAAGGTAAATGTGGCGCGTGGTCACGCCCGGCGGTGCCACGCCGCGCAGGAAAAACAGCGCCCAGCCGAAGGGCGGCGTGAGGAAGGAGGTCTGCAGATTGACGGTGATCATCATCGCCAGCCAGACCATGTCGACGCCGGCGGCCGCGAAGATCGGCAGAAACAGTGGCACGGCGATGTAGCTGATCTCTATCCACTCGATGAAAAAACCGAGCACGAAGATCAGGCCCATCAGGAACCAGATCGCGGTGTTGATGCCGCCCGGCAGGAAAGCGAACAGGTCCTCGATCAGTTTTTCGCCCTGCAGGCCGCGAAACGCCAGGCTGAAGACCTGCGAGCAGATCAGGATGAACAGCACCATGGCCGAAATCCGCGTGGTGGTCTGCATCACGTCGCGCAGCACCGCCAGCGACAGCCGGCGGGCCAGCGCCACCACCAGAATCGAGCCCAGCGCGCCCATGGAGGCGGCCTCGGTCGGCGCCGCGATGCCGCCGATGATGGAGCCCAGCACCGACAGCACCAGCGCCACCGGCGGCAGCGCCACCTTGACGACGCGCAGCCACAGCTGCGAACGCGACACCGCATCACGCTCGGCCTGTGGCACCGGCGGCATGGAATCGGGCCGGATCATGCCGTAAATCACGATCCAGCTCACGTACAGGCCGGCCAGCATCAGGCCCGGCAGCACGGCGGCGGCGAACAGCGTGCCCACCGACAGCTGCATGATGTCGGACAGCAGGATCAGCACCAGGCTGGGCGGGATGATCTGCCCCAGCGTGCCCGAGGCGCAAATCGCGCCGCAGGAAATCGCCGGGTCGTAACCGCGCCGCAGCAGCGTCGGCAGCGTCAGCAGGCCCAGCGTGATCACCGTCGCGCCGACGATGCCGGTGGTCGCTCCCATCAGCACACCGACGCCGATGATGCCCAGCGCCATGCCGCCGCGCAGCCCGCCGGCCAGATGGCCGATCACATCGAGCAGGTCTTCGGCCAGGCGTGATTTTTCGAGCATCACGCCCATGAAGACAAACAGCGGAATCGCCAGCCACTGGTAGTTGGCGACCACGCCGTAGATGCGCGCCGGCAGCAGGTTGAACAGCGATTCGCCGAAACCCATGAAACCGAAAATGAAGCCGCTGGCCGCCAGCGTGATGCCGACCGGGATGCCGCCCATCAACATCAGGAAAAAGCCGATCAGCAGGCCGATCGCCAGCCATTCGTTCAGCGTCATGGCCGCTCCTTCGGCGCTGCGGCGGGCTGCGGACCCCAAAGGCGCAGCGCCGCGGCCACGCCTTGCGCCGCTGCCATCAGGCCGAACACCGCAAAACCGATGGGGATCAGCGCCTTGAGCATCCAGCGGTGCGTGAGGCCGCCCGGGTCTGACGAAATTTCGTTGATCACATAGGACTGCGTCACGAACTGGATCGAGTAACGGATCACCAGTGCCGCCATCGCGACGGCCAGCAACGCCGACAGCAGATCGACAGCCGCCTGGGTGCGCGGCGAATAACGCGCATAAAACACGTCAACACGCACATGTTCGCCCTTGAGCAGGGCGTAGGTCATGCCGAACAGCACCAGCGGTGCCAGCAGGTGCCATTCAAGCTCCTGGGCCCAGACCGAGCCGATGCTGAAGGCATAACGCATCAGCACGTCGATGGCCATCAACACCACGATGGCCAGCGTGAGCCAGGACGCGGCGCGGCCGATCAGGTCCACCGTGCGTTCAACACGTGCCACGAAGGCGCGCGCCGGCCCGGCAGCGCCTGCGGAGGCGCCGGCAGTTTTTGAATCTGTCATGACGGGATCAGGCCGTCAGGATCTTGTTGTGGTACGGGCCTTCGCTGTAGCCGGCCCAGGCGTCGTACTTTTTCTTGTAGGCCATGTAGGAGTCATGCACTTTTTTGGTCATGGCGTCCTTGGCAACGGCTTCGGCCAGCACCTGGTTGGTGACCTCGCGCAGCTTTTTGAGCACTTCGTCGGGCAGCGGCTTGGCGATCACGCCCTGGTTCTTCACCAGGTCGTCCATGGCCTCAGCGTTGTTGCGCTGGCACCAGGCCTCACTGATGACATTGCAGGCGGCCGCGGCGTTTTCGACCACCGCCTGCAGGTCCTTGGGCAGCTTGTCCCAGGCGGCCTTGTTGATCAGCAGTTCGGACACCGTGGCCGACTCGTGCCAGCCGGTGGTGTAGAGGTATTTGGCGGCCTTGTGCAGGCCCAGCTTGCGGTCCTGGAAGGGGCCGACAAACTCGGCCGCGTCGATCACGCCGCGCTCGAGCGCCGGGAAAATTTCGCCGCCCGGCAGCAGTTTCACGTCGACACCGAGCGCCGCATACACACGGCCGGCCAGGCCCGGGATGCGCATCTTCAGGCCCTTGAGGTCGGCGCTGGACTTGATCTCCTTCTTGAACCAGCCGGTCATCTGCACGCCGGTGTTGCCGCAGGGCATGGCGACCATGCCGAAGGGTGCATACACCTCGTTCCAGAGCTGCTGGCCGCCGCCGTCATACAGCCAGCCGTTGATACCCTGGAAGTTCAGGCCGAAGGGCACGGCCGTGAAGTACTGGGCCGCAAAAGTCTTGCCGGTCCAGAAGTAGCTGTTGGCATGGTTCATCTCGACGGTGCCGGCGCGCACGGCGTCGAAACCTTCGAGCGCCGGGATCAGTTCGCCCGCGCCGAAGACCTGGATCTTCAGCCGCCCGCCCGACATCGTGTCGATGCGCCTGGCCAGGTCGGTCGCGCTGCCCGGACCCTCCATGTAAAACGGCGAGCCCTTGCCGTAGGCGCTGGTCATCTTCCAGCTGAAGTTTTGCTGGGCCCGGGCGATCATCGGAAAGCCGAGCGCGGTGCCGGCAGCGGCGGCGACAGAGGCCCGGGTCAACAGGGAGCGACGTGTGGAAGTCATGCAATAGTCCTTGAGGTGGAGGCTGATGAGACAAAGCCTGCTGCGCAAACGGGATGGTCGCGCCAAGGGTTAGCATGCAAACAGCGTGCCACGGAAGGTGTCGAAAAAAGCGTCATTTCCCTCTGTAGGGGCTGCCCTACACGCCCTGGTGCGTGCCCCACAAGCGCGGCGTGTTCAGCCGCCGCCCAGGCGACTCAGGGCGCGAAGTCGTAGTCCACCGTGATCGGCGCATGGTCGGAAAAGCGCTGCTCGCGGTAGATGTGTTCGCTGCGTGCCAGTGCTGCAAATGCCGGTGTCGCGAGGTGGTAGTCGAGGCGCCAGCCGACGTTTTTGGCATAGGCCTGGCCGCGGTTGCTCCACCAGGTGTAGGCCGCGTCGGTGGTGCTGGGCTGCAGCTTGCGGTAGACGTCGACCATGCCGCCGCCGCGTGTGGCCTTCACGGTGGGCTGACCGCTGCCATCGGTGAGTTCCTCGAGCGCTTCTTCGGCCGCTTCGGCATCACGCAGCAGCTCGGTCATCCATGCGCGTTCCTCCGGCAGGAAGCCGCTGTTCTTGCGGTTGCCCTTGAAGTTTTTCAGGTCGATCTCCTGGTGCGCGATGTTGATGTCGCCGCACAGCACGAAGTCGCGGCTTTCCTTGAGGCTGGCCAGGTAGGGGTAGAACTCGGCCAGGAAGCGGAACTTGGCGGCCTGGCGCTCCTCGCCGGAGGAGCCGCTCGGAAAATAACAGCTGATGATGGACAGTTTGGGCGATTGCTTGCGGCCGGGCCGGTCAAAACGCAACTCGACGTAACGTCCTTCGGCATCAAATTCATGCGAGCCGTAACCGGTGATGACGTCGCTGGGTTCATGGCGGCTGTAGACGGCCACGCCCGAGTAGCCCTTTTTTTCGGCGAAGTGAAAGTGCCCCTTCAGGCCGGCGATCTCCTCGAAACGGCCGGCCACATCGGCCGCCTGGGCCTTGAGTTCCTGCATGCAAATACAATCCGGCAGGGTCTGGGCCACCCATTCGGTCATGCCTTTGGTGGCGGCGGAACGGATGCCGTTGAGGTTCAGGCTGGTCAACTTAAACATGGGACTCCAATGAGCATAACTAGGGGCGAGCCTGGGCAGGGCGCGATGAACAAGGACGAGGGCCAGGCGCTGGCACAGGAATTCGTGGCTTTCGCCATCGCGTCCGGCGTGTTGCGTTTCGGCGAGTTCAAGACCAAGGCGGGGCGCATGAGCCCCTATTTTTTCAACGCAGGCCTGTTCGACGACGGCGCCAAGCTGGGACGGCTGGCGCAATTTTATGCGCGCGGCCTGTTGTTGCAGGAGAAAACCAGCGGCCTGCAGTTCGACATGATTTTCGGCCCGGCCTACAAGGGCATTCCGCTGGCCGCGGCGGTGGCGGTGGAACTGGCGCGGCTGGGCCGCAACGTGCCGTTTGCCTATAACCGCAAGGAAGCCAAGGACCATGGCGAGGGCGGCATGCTGGTCGGTGCGCCGGTGCGCGGCCGGGTGCTGATCATCGACGACGTGATTTCTGCCGGCACCGCCACGCGCGAGTCGATTGCCATCATCCGCGCGGCCGGCGCAACGCCGCATGCGGTGGCGATTGCGCTGGACCGCCAGGAAAAAGCAGTGGAAAACGGTCAGGATGTGGCGTACAGCGCCGTACAGTTTGTCACCCGCGAACTCGGCCTGCAGGTTTGTGCGATTGCCCGTTTGACCGACTTGTTGCAGTATCTGGCTGAGGCGGGCGGTGAGGCTGCCGGCGGCGGCGACTCACTGCAAACCCATTACCAGCGCGTGCTGGCCTATCGGCAACGTTACGGCGTGGATTGAGGAATCATGCAATGACCCTGCAGGCGAATACCGTCACTGTCACAGGCCTGGCGTTCATGGCCGCATGCCTCTGCAGCCTGGCTGCGGCCCAACCGTCGTCCTCAGGCATCTACACCTGCATAGACGGCAAGGGCCGCAAGATCACCGCGGACCGTCCGATTGCGGAATGCATGGACCGTACGCAAAAGCAACTGTCGGGCTCCGGCATGGTCAAGCGCGAGATTGCCCCTGTGCTGACCACGGATGAGCGTGCCGCGCTGGAGCAAAAGGAAAAGGCTGCGGCGGAGCAGAGGGCGCGGGACGCAGAAGAGAAAAAACGCGAGCTGGCGCTGCTGACGCGCTACCCCAACCGCGCTGCGCACGACAAGGAGCGTGCCGCCGCACTGGTCCCGGTCGAGGAGGCCATCAAGGCTTCGGCCAGACGCGCCCAGGATCTGGTGGAGCAGCGCAGGGCCATTGATGCCGACCTGGAGTTCTACAAGGCCACGCCGGGCCGCGCGCCGGCCTCCCTGAAGCGCCGGCTGGACGAAAACGACAGCAGTGTGGCCGAGCAGAAGCGGTTTATCGCCGAACAGGAAGCGGAGAAAAAACGCGTGAACCTGCGTTTCGACGAGGATCTCGCCAAACTCAAACCCTTCTGGGGCGGGCCTGTGCCGCAGGCCAACACGGCGAGGAAGTAGTCCAGGCATCCAGACAGGCGGTAGCCCCCGCTGTACATGCGCCGGCAGCACCTGTTTTTGTAGCGCGGAGGAGCCGGTCAGCCGAGTTTTTTCTTCAGCAATTCATTGACCTGCGCCGGATTGGCCTTGCCCTTGGTGGCTTTCATGGCCTGGCCGACCAGCGCGTTCATGGCCTTGCTGTTGCCGGCGCGGACCTCCTCGACGTTTTTGGCATTGGCCGCGAGCACCTCGTCGATGATTTTTTCGAGCTCGCCCGTGTCGGGCTCTACGAGATCCAGATCCATGATCAGGGCATCGGCGCTCTTTGGGCTGCCCTTCCACCACTCGTCGAATATTATCTTTGCGGCGTTGTTTGAAACGATCTGGTCTGTGATTTTGTCTATAAGTGAGGCCATCCGCTCCGGAGACACTTTTTCACCGGCTTCCTCGAGCGTCAAATTGTCGGCGTTCATTCGCCTGCTAAGTTCACCCATCATCCAGTTGATAACAAGCTTAGGTCGCCCACTTAATTTCTTTGCCTTGACGAAATAGTTGGCCATCGCACGGCTTTGGGTTGCGAAAGATGCGTCGGACTCTGAAATCCCGTCTTCCTCTTCGAAGCGCGACGCCATGGCGCGTGGAAGTTCAACCATTTCAACCCGAACTTCTTCAATCCAATCCTGGCCAATCACCAGCGGCGGCAAATCCGGGTCCGGGAAATAGCGGTAATCCGCCGCGTCTTCCTTGGTGCGCATCGCACGTGTCTCGCCGGTGTCCGGGTCGAACAGCACGGTGGCCTGCTCGATCGCATGGCCGTCCTCGATCCGCTCGATCTGCCAGCGCACCTCGTAGTCGATGGCCTGCTGCATGAAGCGGAAGCTGTTGAGGTTTTTGATCTCGCGGCGTGTGCCCAGCGGCTGGCCGGGTTTGCGCACCGACACGTTGGCATCGCAGCGGAAGCTGCCTTCCTGCATGTTGCCGTCGCAGATGCCGATCCAGGTCACGATCTTGTGCAGCTCTTTCGCATACGCCACGGCCTCCAGCGAGGAGCGCATGTCGGGTTCGGTGACGATTTCCAGCAGCGGCGTGCCGGCCCGGTTCAGGTCGATGCCGCTCATGCCGATGAAATCCTCGTGCAGCGACTTGCCGGCATCTTCCTCGAGGTGGGCGCGCACCAGGCGCACCACCTTTTTTTCCATCGCCTGTCCTGAGCCTGTCGAAGGGAGGAAAAATTCCACCTTGCCGCCCTGCACGACCGGGATTTCGAACTGGCTGATCTGGTAACCCTTGGGCAGGTCGGGGTAGAAATAGTTCTTGCGCGCAAACACGCTGGACTCGGCAATGTGCGCATCCACCGCGAGGCCGAACTCGATCGCGCGTTGCACCGCGCCCTTGTTCATCACCGGCAGTGCGCCGGGCAGCGCAAAGTCAACCGCCGAAGCGGCGGTGTTGGGCTCGGCCCCGAAGCTGGTCGGCGCGCGGCTGAAAATTTTCGATTGTGTGGTCAGCTGCGCATGGGTCTCGAAACCAATGATGACTTCGTAGCCCTGCACCAGCGGGCCGGTGGGCCGGCCGGCCTGCATCTCGGCGAAAGGGTTCACGGTAGGTTGGGTCTGGCTCATGTCATTCACTCAAATGCCGGGGGGCCGGCGCGTGTGCCAGTCGGTGGCGAGCTGGAACTGGTGCGCCGCGCCCAGCAACTGCGCTTCCTTGAAATAGTTGCCGATCAGCTGCAGGCCGACCGGCATCTGGTGTGCGCCGAAGCCGGCCGGCACACTCATGCCGGGCAGGCCCGCGAGACTCGACGACAGGGTGTAGATATCGGCCAGGTAGCTGGCCACCGGGTCGTCCGATTTTTCGCCGATTTTCCAGGCGACGGTGGGCGATACCGGGCCGGCGATGATGTCGCACTGGGTGAAGGCCTTCTGGAAATCCTCGGCGATCAGGCGCCGGATCTTCTGCGCCTTCAGGTAGTAGGCGTCGTAATAACCATGCGACAGCACGTAGGTGCCTATCATGATCCGGCGCGTGACCTCGTCGCCGAAGCCTTCGCTGCGCGACTTCTTGTACATGTCGGTCAGGTCGCCGTAATGGGCGGCCCGATGGCCATAACGCACGCCGTCGAAGCGGCTCAGGTTGCTGCTGGCTTCGGCCGGCGCAATCACGTAATACACCGGGATCGACAGTTCCGTCAGCGGCAGCTCCACGTCGACCAGGGTGGCGCCCAGTGTCTCGAACTCGGCCAGTGCCGCCCGCACGGCCTGCAGCACGTCGGCCGAGCATCCGGCGCCGAAAAACTGGGTGGGCAGGCCGATGCGCAGTCCCTTGAGGCTTTTCGGGGCTCCAGCCCCCGTCCCGCCTGCGCCAGCAGCTATCAAATCGGTAGCGTAGTCGAGCGCCGGCAGGTCCAGCGAGGTCGAGTCGCGGTCCAGGTCCGGCCCGGCCATGGCCGACAGCAGCAGGGCGCAATCGAGCGCCGAGCGCGCCATCGGTCCGGCCTGGTCCAGGCTGGAGGCAAAGGCCACCATGCCGTAACGCGAGCAGCGGCCATACGTCGGCTTGATGCCGGTGATGCCGCTCAGCGAGGCCGGCTGGCGGATCGAGCCGCCGGTGTCGGTGCCGGTCGCAGCGGGCACCATCCGCGCCGCCACCGCGGCGGCAGAGCCTCCCGAGGAACCGCCGGGGATGCGGCTGGTGTCCCAGGGGTTTTGCACCGGCAGGTAGGCGCTGTTCTCGTTGCCCGAGCCCATGGCGAACTCGTCGCAATTGAGTTTGCCCAGCGTGACCATGCCGGCCGCAGCGAGCTTGCCCACCACGGTAGCGTCAAACGGGCTGCGGTAGTTCTCCAGCATTTTCGAGCCGGCGGTGGAGGGGAAATCGCGCGTGACGAACACATCCTTGTGCGCCAGCGGCACACCGAGCAGGGGCGTGGCTTCACCGGCGGCCAGGCGGGCGTCGGCCGCGCGGGCCTGCGCCAGCGACACCTCACGGTCGGTGGCAAGGAAGGCGCCCAGACCGGCGTTTTTTTCGATGCGTGCCAGGAAGTGCTGCGTGGCCTCCACGCTGGAGACGTCGCGGGCAGCGAGTTTGGCGGCCAGATCGGCGACGCCGAGGTCGTGCAGGTCGGTACTCATCGCTTATTCAATCACTTTAGGAACGAGGAACAGCCCGCGCTCGACGGCGGGCGCGCTGACCTGGCTGGCCTCGCGCTGGTTGGGCTCGCTGACGATGTCCTCGCGCAGGCGCAATGCGACCTGCCCGAGCACCGCGGCCGGGTGGGCCAGCGGCTCGACCCCGTCCGTGTTGACGGCGTCCATTTGCGCCACCAGGGCAAAAAAGCCGTTGAGCTGGCCGAGCACGCGCTCGGTTTCGTCGGGCCGCAATTCCAGCCTGGCCAGGTTGGCGACGCGGTTGATGTCTTGGGATGTCAATGCCATGGGGTTGAAACTGCAGCTGAAACCGGGTGTAAAGGTGAAATAATCGGCCGTGTGCCGGCCAGTGACTCACAGGGGATGCGTTATTATCCCGCCTTTGGTGTGCAATCAGGGCTGGATGCGCGCCATAGGCGTTATTTGTCAGAGGTCAGACCGTTTCGTCCTTCATTTTCAAGCGCTCGTGGATTAATCATAAAAGGCGATAGGGCAACGAAGTTGGCCCCGTGCCCACAACCAGAACCGGACCCCCAAACATGTTTGAAACTTTCCGTCGGTATTTTTCCACCGACCTGGCGATTGACCTCGGTACCGCCAACACCCTGATTTTTGTACGCGACCGCGGCATTGTGCTGGACGAGCCTTCGGTTGTGGCCATCCGCCACGAAGGCGGCCCTCAGGGCAAAAAGACCATCCAGGCCGTTGGCCACGAAGCCAAGGCCATGCTGGGCAAGGTTCCCGGCAACATCGAGGCGATCCGGCCCATGAAAGACGGCGTGATCGCCGACTTCACGGTCACCGAGCAGATGCTCAAGCAGTTCATCAAGATGGTGCATCCGCGCAGCTTCTTCAAGCCCAGCCCGCGCATCATCATTTGTGTGCCCTGCGGCTCGACCCAGGTGGAGCGCCGTGCGATCCGTGAAAGCGCCCTGGGCGCCGGCGCTTCCGATGTGTACCTGATCGAGGAACCGATGGCCGCAGCCATTGGCGCGGGCCTGCCGGTCTCCGAGGCCAGCGGCTCCATGGTCGTGGACATTGGCGGCGGCACCACCGAGGTCGGCGTGATCTCGCTGGGCGGCATGGTCTACAAAGGCAGCGTGCGCGTCGGCGGCGACCGTTTCGACGAAGCCATCATCAGCTACATCCGCCGCAACTACGGCATGCTGATCGGCGAGCCGACGGCCGAAGCGATCAAGAAAAACATCGGCTCGGCCTTCCCCGGCTCCGAGGTCAAGGAGATGGAAGTCAAGGGCCGCAACCTGTCCGAAGGCGTGCCGCGCAGCTTCACGATCTCCAGCAACGAGATCCTCGAAGCCCTGACCGACCCGCTCAACAACATCGTCAGTGCCGTGAAAACCGCGCTCGAGCACACGCCGCCCGAGCTGGGCGCCGACATTGCCGACCGCGGCATGATGCTGACCGGCGGCGGCGCGCTGCTGCGCGACCTGGATCGCCTGCTGGCCGAGGAAACCGGCCTGCCGGTGCTGGTGGCCGAAGATCCGCTGACCTGCGTGGTGCGCGGTTGCGGGATCGCGCTGGAGCGCATGGATCGCCTGGGTTCCATCTTCACCTCGGAATAAGCCTCCCCCTCGATGCAGCCTGACGGGCGCATGATTGACCGCAGACCATGCCCTTAGGAACCCTCGACAGAACCCCGCCGCCGTTTTTCCGGCAGGGGCCGTCGGCCTTGTCCAAGCTGATGTTTTTCAGCGCGCTGGCGCTGTTCCTGATGGTCGCCGACATGCGCTTCAAGGTGACCCAGCCGATTCGTGCCGCCCTGGCGACCGCGCTGTACCCGGTGCAATGGCTCGCCCTGCAGCCGGTGCGTGCGGTGCAAAACAGCGGGACTTATTTCACGGACTTGAACCGGGCCAAAACCAGCGAGGAAGACGCACGCAGGAAACTCGCGCTGCAGTCGCTGCGCGCCGGCCAGGTCGAGCAGCTCTCGCTGGAAAACAGCCGGCTGCGCAAGCTGCTGGAGCTGCGCGAGCAGAAGCCCATCATCGGCCTGGCGGCCGAAGTGATTTACGACGCGCCCGATCCCTACACCCGCAAGGTCATCATCGACAAGGGGCTGGCGCATGGCGTTGAACTCGCTTCGCCGGTGGTGGACGAGTCCGGGGTGCTGGGTCAGGTGACGCGGGTGCACCCGCTGGTCAGCGAGGTCACGCTGGTGATAGACCGCGAACTGGCGATCCCGGTGCTCAATGCGCGCACCGGCGCGCGCAGCGTGGCGTATGGCGAGCCGACCGCTTCCGGCGGCGGACTGGAGCTGCGCTTCATGGGCAGCAACTCGGATGTCCAGCAAGGCGACCTGCTGACCACCAGCGGGGTGGACGGCGTCTATCCGCCGGGCCTGCCGGTCGCTAGAATTGAACGCATAGAGCGCCGCGCCGAATCGGCGTTTGCCCGCATTTATTGCACGCCGCAAGCCCAGGTGGCTGCGGCGCGGCATGTGATGGTGATCAAGCCGGTGTCCGGAGAGATTCCGCCGCGGCCGGCCGATGAGCCCGGCCCGTCGACCGCACCCGCCAAAAAAGGAGGCAGCAAGTGATCATGCCCTCAGGCCAGCAGCTGCTGCTGCCGGCCAACCCGGTTTTTATCTGGACCAGCCTGATCGTGGCCCTGCTGCTGGACATGCTGCCGCTGGGGCGTGTGCCCTGGATGCCGGATTTCCTGGCCCTGGTGCTGGTGTTCTGGAATGTGCACCAGCCGCAACGGGTGGGCATTGGCCTGGCCTTCATGTTCGGCCTGGGCATGGATGTGCACCAGTCGGCACTGCTGGGCCAGCATGCGCTGGCCTATACCGCCCTGAGTTTTTTCGCCACCATGATCCACCGCCGCCTGCTGTGGTTTTCGGTGCCCTCGCAGGCCCTGCAGGTGATGCCGCTGTTTGCACTGGCGCATGGCGTCGAGATCATCATCCGCATGAGCAGCGGCGGCATCTTCCCCGGCTGGACCCTGCTGCTGGCCCCGCTGGTCGAGTCCCTGCTGTGGCCGGTGGTCAGCGTGTTGCTGCTGGCGCCGCAGCGCCGGGCGCCCAATCCGGACGAAAACCGGCCGCTGTGACATGACCGAACTCCGTGATGTTGAAGCAGACCTGTCGCGCTTTCGCGTGCGGGTGCTGGTGGTGGGCCTGCTGGTGCTGCTGGCCTTCTCGCTGGTCGCGGCCCGCCTTGTCTACCTGCAGGTGCTTCGGCATGAGGACCTCAACGCCCAGGCCGAGAGCAACCGTACCGCCGTGGTGCCCATCGTTCCCAACCGCGGCCTGATCCTGGACAGCAATGGTGTGGTGCTGGCCACCAACTATTCCGCCTATACGCTGGAGATCACGCCTTCCAAAGTCGGCGACCTCGACGACACCATTGAGGCGCTGGGGCAACTGGTCGAGATCACGCCGCGCGACAAGCGGCGCTTCAAGAAGTTGCGCGACGAGTCCCGCAACTTCGAATCCCTGCCGATACGCACCCGGCTCAGCGACGAGGAAGTCGCCCGTTTTGCGGCACAGCGCTTCCGTTTCCCGGGCGTGGACATCAAGGCCCGGCTGTTTCGCAGCTATCCCTACGGCGAGCTGGCCAGTCATGTCGTGGGCTATATCGGTCGCATCAACCAGGGCGAAAAGGAACGGATCGAGGAAAACGACGAAGAAGGCAATTACCGCGGCACCGATTACATCGGCAAACTCGGCATCGAGCAGAGCTTCGAGCAGCAGCTGCACGGCAACACCGGGGTCGAGCAGGTGGAGACTTCGGCCGGCGGCAGGGCCGTTCGCAAGCTGACCAGCAGCCCCGCCACGCCCGGTGACACGGTCATGCTGTCCATCGATATCCAGCTGCAGAAACTGGTGGAAGACCTGTTCGGCGAGCGGCGCGGCGCGCTGGTCGCGCTGGACCCGCGCAACGGGGAAGTGCTGGCCTTCGTCAGCAAACCGACCTTTGACCCCAACCTGTTTGTCGACGGCATCGACAGCGAAAGCTGGCAGGCGCTCAACGAATCGATCAACCGGCCCCTGCTGAACCGGGCGCTGCGCGGCACCTACCCGCCGGGCTCCACCTACAAGCCTTTCATGGCCCTGGCGGCGCTCGAGTCCGGCAAGCGCCAGCCCGGCACCATCGTCAACGACACCGGCTCCTGGATGTTCGGCGGCCACCAGTTCCGCAGCCACGGCTCGGCGCTCGGTGCGGTGGACATGTACCAGAGCATCGTCAAGTCCAGCAATGTGTATTACTACTCGCTGGCCAACGACCTCGGCGTCGACGCCATGCACGACTTCATGCAGCCGCTGGGTTTTGGCGAGTTCACCGGCATCGACATCCACGGCGAGGTGCGCGGCGTGTTGCCCAGCCAGGCGTGGAAGCGCGAATACTTCAGGAAAAGAACCGAGCAGGTCAAAAAATGGTACCCCGGTGAAACCATCTCGCTGGGGATCGGGCAGGGCTACAACAGCTTCACCATGCTGCAGCTGGCCCAGGCCACCGCGGTCCTCGCCAACAACGGCGTCAAGCACAAGCCGCGCCTCGTCATCGCCACGCAGGACTCGATGACGCGGGCCACCCACCCGGTGGCTGCCGCGCCCGGGGAAAACCTCGGCTACAAACCCGAGAACCTGGCCGTGATCCGCAAGGCCCTGGTCGGGGTGACCCAGGAGGGCACCTCAACACGGGTGTTTGCGGGCGCCGCTTACCTGAGCGGCGGCAAGACAGGGACCGCCCAGGCCTCAACCGTCGGGCAGAAGGACAAGTACAACAGTGCCAAGCTCGAGGAACATCAGCGTGACCACGCGGTGTACATGGCGTTTGCCCCGGCGGACCAGCCCAGGATTGCGCTGGCGGTGATTGTTGAAAACGCCGGCTGGGGCGCCGGTGTGGCGGCGCCGATTGCGCGGCGCGTGTTCGACTATGTGCTGCTGGGCCAGTACCCGAGCGAGGAAGACATGCTGGCCGTGCAGAAGGGGCTGGCGGCCGCGCCTATCGGCAAACCGCGCCAGGCGGCCGACATGGCCGGCCTGCTGGCTGCCAGCGCGGCCACCGCCGGGCCGGTGAGCGCGGCCGCAGCCCAGGCCAAGGCGGCCCGGACGGCGGCGCTCGCGGACGCCGTGGCCAAACTGATTCCCGGCGCGTCCGCCGTCGAAACCAACGCCGACTAGCAGGCGGCGCCGGCGCCGCTACTTGAGGAAGGCGTCGGAGCCGGTTTTGAGGATCAGCGCGCTCACCACCACGATGAACACGATGCGCACAAAACCTGCCCCGTGTTTGAGCGCCAGGCGCGTGCCCAGCACGCTGCCGATCACATTGGCCACGGCCATGGTCAGCGCGAAGTGCCACCAGACATGGCCCTTCCAGGCGAACAGCAGCAAGGCTGCCAGGTTGGTGGAGGTGTTGAGCAACTTGGCCGACGCCGAGGCATTCAAAAAGTCGTAGCCCAGCCAGCGCACGAACAAAAAGACAAAAAAACTGCCGGTACCCGGGCCGAAAAACCCGTCGTAAAACCCCAGCACCAGGCCGATGCAGCAGGCTGCGGCGGTTTCCGCGTGCCCGCTGAAGCGGGGCGCATGGTGGCGGCCCAATTCCTTTTTGGCCAGGGTGTACAGCAGCACCGCCAGCAGCACAAAGGGCAGGGCCTTGCGCAGAAAGCCGGGCGAAATGACGGTGACCAGCCAGGCGCCGGCCAGCGAGCCGGCAAAACCGGCGGCTGCCGCAGGCAACAGGGCCGACCAGCGCATGTCCACCCGGCGGGCGTATTGGGCGGTGGCGACCGCCGTTCCCCAGACCGAGGCGCCCTTGTTCACGCCAAACAGGGTGGCCGGATGGGTGGTGGGGAAAACGGCAAACAGGGCCGGCACCAGAATCAGGCCGCCGCCACCGACGATGGCGTCCACAAAACCTGCCAGCAGCGAGGCCAGCGTCACGATCAGCAATTCCATGGCCGGATTGTCTCATCGGCCCCGGGGGCAGCCATCGGCGGGGGCCTGGAGGCCGTCCCGTACCCCAGGCAAAAAAAAGCGCCGGCAAGCCGGCGCTTTGTAAAAAACATCCCGAAGGATGCCGATTCTGTTCTGGTTGTCTGTTTGTCTCCTCGGCCCCTTTGCGAGCAAGGCTCGTCTGCAGGTCAGCCAATGTAGGCCGCGCACCCAGTTAGTGCATCGGGATTTTCCCTGCCTTGCGGGTATTCGCAGTGCCGCCGAGTAAGGCTTTCAGCTCACTGGCATGACTTATGCCTATTGTTACCAGTTGTTGAGAAATTTTGCACAAAAACGGGAATCACTATGTATCACCTGCGTGTTGTCAGACTGGGCTTGTGTTTGTGGTTGGCAGCGGCGGTCTGCCAGGTGGGCGCTCAAGCTCCCGCAACACCGCCCGCAGTCCCCGAACCGGCCGCTGCCGGCGTGACGGTCCCGGCGTCGGCCCCCGAGGTGGCGCCCGCCCCGGTGGTGGCTGCGCCACCCGCAGCACCGGTCGCCGTGCCGGCCGCTGTTCCGGCGGCCCCGGCCCCGCTGACCCATCCCGGCCTCGTGGCGACCGACACCATCAACGGCGCCGACACCGCCTGGATGATGACGTCCACCGCGCTGGTGCTGCTGATGACGCTTCCCGGGATCGCGCTTTTTTACGGCGGCATGGTTCGCAAGAAAAATGTGCTCAACACCATGGCCAGCGTGGTCGCCATCTGCGCGGTAGTCAGCCTGCTCTGGTTTGCGGTCGGTTATTCCCTGGCCTTCACGCCCGGCAGCGGCTCGCTCGGCCATTTCATAGGCGGCTCCGAGCGACTCTGGTTCGCCGGGCTGGACTACGTCAAGGACGCGCAGAAGGTGGCTGTCAGCCATATCGCCCCGGCTATTCCCGAGTCGGTGTACGCGATGTTCCAGCTGACCTTTGCCATCATCACCGCTGCGCTCGTGGTGGGCGCCTTCGTCGAGCGCATGCGCTTTTCCGCGATGCTGTGTTTCATCAGCCTGTGGACCCTGGCGGTTTATGCCCCGATTGCGCATTGGGTCTGGGAGCCCAACGGCTGGCTGGCCCAACTCGGGGCGCTTGATTTTGCGGGTGGCTCCGTGGTGCACATCAATGCGGGTGTGGCCGGGCTGGTGTGCGCCTATGTCCTTGGCCCGCGCACGGCTTACGGGCGCGAGGCCTTCACGCCTTTCAACCTCGGCCTGACCATGGCCGGCGCGGGCATGCTCTGGGTCGGCTGGTTCGGCTTCAACGCCGGCTCGGCCGTGGCTTCCGACGGCCGTGCGGGCCTGGCGATGGCGGTGACGCATATCGCGGCGGCTGCGGGCGCGCTGTCCTGGATGCTGGCCGAGTGGATGGTGCGTGGCCGTCCCACGCTGCTGGGTTTGTGTTCCGGCCTGGTTGCCGGTCTCGTGGCCATCACACCGGCCGCAGGTTTTGTTTCTCCGCGGGCGGCGCTGGCCATCGGCCTGATTGCCGGCGTGGCCTGTTACTGGGGTGCGACCGGCCTCAAACGCCTGCTCAACGCCGATGACTCGCTGGACGTGTTCGGCGTGCACGGTGTCGGCGGCATTGTCGGTTCGCTGCTGACCGGGCTGTTTGCCAGCAAGACCATCTCGGGTGTGGAAGGCAGCTTGCTGACCCAGGCCATCGGGGTCGGTGCCGTGCTGTGTTACAGCCTGATCATGACGGCGGTGGTGCTCTGGATCACCTCGCTGTTTTTCAGCCTGCGTGTCAGTGAAGCATCGGAATCCGACGGTATGGATATCGCCCTGCATGCCGAGCGGATTGCCTGATGGAAGGAGAGGCCATGTCTTCCACCGAAAAAATTGCCATTGCCGCCCATCTGCATGTGCTGCTGCGCCGCAAGACCGGGCGTGTCACCGATACCGAATGGATGGCGACCAACCTGGAATACGCCGCCGAGATCGTCCGCTTTTCACGCGAAAAAGCAGCCGAGGACGGCCACATCGACCTCGGCGTGTGGGCCGACAGGCTGGAAGAGATCATGGCCACGCCGGACGCTAGGCACCGCGTGCCGCTGGTCAGGATGATGGCCGATGCCGTCAAGGAACGCGCCACGGGCGTGCACGGGCCGGCCGCGCCGCCCCCCTCGTCACTGCCCGACCAGCAAAGCGCCCGCTCCGTCAACACCGAGGAAGAGGTGTATCCGGAATCCGGTTTCATCGAATCGACCTTCGGTTCCATCTTCGGCGACAGCGAGACGCACCGGAACAAGGAGCGGCGAGACCCCAATGCACCGCGTTATGTGAAGGGTTTGCGCTGATCTCCTGAGGCGGGCGCCACGTATCATGGCTGCTGGCCCGCAGCCGCGGGACAGGCTTTGGCCGTAACCGGGACATTTCATGGGCAACAACAGCGCGGAAAAAGCGGGCGGGGCCGGTCTGGCCTGGGGTCCTCTGGCCATTGTGCTGTTCTGGCTGGCCGTCATGGGCGTGTTGTATGCGGTGATGAGCCAGGTGCTCAAGCCGCCGCCGCTGGTGGTTTCGGCGAGCGGGGAGTTGACCATAGGCCGGGCGCGCGACGGGCATTTTTACGCCCAGGGCCAGATCGAGGGCAAGCCGATCACCTTTCTGGTGGACACCGGCGCCTCGCTGGTCGTGGTCAGTGAGGCCTTTGCCCGGGAAGCCGGGCTCGCCAGCGGTGAGCCGACCACCTTCCGCACGGCCAATGGCGAACTCAAGGGGCGGATTGTTCCCGGGCTCAGCGTTTCTGTCGGCCCGGCCCGCGTCACCGGCCTGCGTGTCGGTGTCGGCCTGGTCGGCCCGGATCCGTCGGTCGCCTTGCTGGGGCAGAGCTTTCTGTCCCGCTTTGAAGTGCTGCTGTCCGGAGACACCATGACCCTGCGCGCAAAGTAGTCCTTGCGTTTTACAACGGCGCGCCGCCCCCTCGGACAGCCGGTATTAAGTTACTGCCGCTCCGGTAATTGATGACTGACGCGCCGCGCCGCGCTGCCTACCATGGACTCCTGCCTCAGTTCTCCTCGCGGAGCAGGAAACCATCATGTCACGAGCCGCTTTTGCCTTTTTTGCCTGCTGGCTGTTGTATGCCGTGGCGCCGGCGCGGGCGGCCGATATTGTGGCGCATCGCCAGGGCGTGCTGATCCAGGGAAGCATCCAGAAAGGCGACTACGCGAAAATCGTCCAGTTTGTCCGCCATCCCGATAACTTCGGGCGTTTTGCACGCTCTGTTTTCCTGGACTCTCCTGGCGGCGACCTGGTGGAGTCGGTCCGGATCGCCCACCTGCTGGAGCAAAGTTATGCGGCCACCCATGTGGAGCCGGGCGCCCGCTGCTACAGCGCCTGCTTCATCCTGTGGATGAGCGGCGTCAGCCGCAATGTGTCCCAGGGCGCGACCCTGGGTGTGCACCGCATTCACGTGAAGGTCGATGGCGAGGCCATGGACCCCGCATCCGAGCGTTTTGCCAGCATTGCGCGCCGCGTCGAGTACTACATGGCCGGCCTGGGCACGCCGCGCACCATCCTGGACAAGATGAACGCCACGGCGTCGGCGAGCATGTTTGTCATCAGCCAGCGCTGGCTGGCCGAGCAGCGCCTGCTGGCGGCAGTTTCCTACCGCCGCGGTTTTATCGATGAGGCCCAGGCGCAATGCGGGCCCGAGCCGTATGCGGCCGCCGTCAGCTCGACCGTCCCCATGGGCGATGAGGAAGCGCGGCGCTGGACCGCGTCGGTCAGCCACTGGATCCGCTGTGCCGACGGTGTGCGCGCCAGCAGCCAGCAACTCGACGGCGTGCGCATCTCCGCGCTGCTGCACGAGTCCGACACCAGCCACTGACCCTGTCTGCCCGTAGCGCCGGCAGGGCTCTGGGCGCATCCCGGGGGTGTCACCGCCTTTTGAATGCAAGCGCCCTCCGCCGGCGTGTTGGAAAAAAGTGGAAAGGCTTGTTCAGCGCTGGCCATCGTCAGGTGCTGGCGGTAGTATGCATGTATATAAGGAGACACTTATGTTGCGTACCACCCTGATAGTGACGATGGCATGGATGACCGGCCTGCTGGCGCCCGGTCCTGCCTTGGCCCAGGGCCCGGCCCAGCAACTGGTGCTGGGCATCAGCGAAGGCACGTCAGGCGGGCTGGACCACGCGCAGGTGATCGCCAAATACCAGGGGCTGGCGGAGGTGATAGGCCGGGCCATCAAGGCCAAGGTCAGCGTGGTGTTCGCGCGCGAGTTCAAGCAGCTCGAAGAAGGCATGCAGACCGGGCGTTTCGACCTCGTAATGGCCCGCCCCAGCGACTACCCCGCGCGCGGCATGCGTGACTACGGTTACAGCTATATCGCCAGCACCAAGCCTGACGGGCAATGTTTCATCATTGTGCCCAAGGGATCGGCGCTCAAGACCATCAGCGACGTCAAGGGCAAGCGGATCGCATTGCCTGAGCAGATCGCCTATATGTCCCGTTTCTGCGCTGCAGAGCTGCGCGACAAGGGCATCCCGATCGGCAAGGAAAATGTGCAGTTCGTGCGCGAGCAGGCGGCCGTCGGTTTTTATCTCGACAACAAGTTTGCCGACGTCGGCGGCGTCGCCTCCTATTCAGGCATTGCCAGGAAGTGGGAAAAAGATGGCGGCCGCATCCTGCACAAGAGCGTGCCGCAGCCCTATTTTCCGCTGGTCGCCCATAAACGCATCAAGCCGGAGCAGGTCAAGGCCATTCAGCAGGAGCTGCTGGCATTGCCGGCCAGCGACGACGGCAAGGAGATCCTCAAGCGCATCGGCGTCGAACAGTTCGACACCAGCTCGGAGCCGCGCATGCGCGAGCTGCTGAAATGGCTGGCCATCTGACGCGCCGATGTTTCGCCGCGCGCGATTCTCAGATCCCGGCCTGAATCCACTGCGCGGCTTTTTCCGCAATCATCAGGGTCGGTGAATTGGTGTTGCCGCTGGTGATCAGCGGCATCACGCCGGCATCGACCACACGCAGGCCGAGCACGCCGCGCACCCGCAGGTGCGGGTCCACCACGGCCATGGGGTCGTTCGTCCGTCCCATTTTGGTGGTGCCGACCGGGTGGAAAATCGTGGTGGCAATGTCGCCGGCCAGCCGCGCCAGGTCCTCGTCGCTCTGGAACTGCACACCGGGGCGGAACTCCTCGGGCTGCCAGCCGGCCAGCGCGCTTTGACCCACGATGCCGCGCGTGATGCGCAGCGAGTCGGCCGCGACCTTCCGGTCCTCGGCGGTGCTCAGGTAGTTGGGCGCAATCGCCGGCGCGTCTTCAAAACGTGCGCTTTTGATCTGCACCGAGCCGCGGCTGGTCGGGTTCAGGTTGCAGACGCTGGCCGTGAAGGCGTTGAAGCTGTGCAGCGGTTCGCCGAAGGCATCGAGCGACAGCGGCTGCACGTGGTACTCGATGTTGGGGTAAGGCTGGTCGGGCGAGCTGCGCGTGAAAGCGCCCAGCTGCGACGGCGCCATGCTCATCGGCCCGGTTTGCCGCAGCGCGTACTCCAGGCCAATTTTCGCCTTGCCCCAGAACGAGCTGCCCAGGGTGTTGAGCGTGAAGTTTTTCGCCCGGCTGCCGGCCAGCGCGTTGACCTTGTAAACCGAACGGATCTGCAAGTGGTCCTGCAGGTTGGCGCCCACGCCGGGCAGGTCCACCAGAACCGGGATGCCGTGTTGTTGAAGCAGCGCGCCGGGACCTATGCCGGAGAGTTGCAGGATTTGCGGCGAGCCTATGCTGCCGGCGCTCAGGATCACCTCGCCGATGAAGCCCTCCTCACGCGTGACCAGGGCGGTTTCGCTGTCGTTGCCGATGCGCACGTCGACGCCGATGCAGCGCTGGCTGCCATCGTCCTGGCGCTCGATGAGCAGTTTGCCGACCTGCGCGCTGGTCCACATCTCGAAGTTGGGCCGGCCGTAACAGGTCGGCCGCAAAAAGGCCTTGGCCGTGTTCCAGCGCCAGCCGGCTTTCTGGTTGACCTCGAAGTAGCCCACGCCCTCGTTGTTGCCGGTGTTGAAGTCCTCGGTCGCCGGGATGCCGGCCTGCTGGGCTGCGGCAGAGAAGGCGTCCAGGATGTCCCAGCGCAGGCGCTGCTTCTCAACCCGCCATTCGCCGCCGCTCTTGCGCCGCAAACCCTCGGCGTTGACATGCTGGCTGCTGTGGCCATGCAGGCGGCGGAAGTTTTCGTTGACCTGGGTCTGGGCCTGGCCTTTCGGAATGTCGAGCTTGTAGTGGTCTTCGTGTTGGCGAAAGGCCGGCAGCACACTGTCCCAGCGCCAGTCGTCCTCGCCGGTCAGCGCCGCCCACTGGTCGTAGTCGCGCGCCTGGCCGCGCATGTAAATCATGCCGTTGATGCTCGAGCAGCCGCCCAGGGTCTTGCCACGCGGGTAACGCAGGCTGCGCCCGTTCAGGCCGGCGTCGGGCTCGGTGTTGTACAGCCAGTCGGTGCGCGGATTGCCGATGCAATACAGGTAACCGACGGGCACATGAATCCAGTGGTAGTCGTCCTTGCGGCCGGCCTCGATCAGCAGCACACGTTTGGACGCGTCGGCGCTGAGCCGGTTGGCCAGCAGGCAGCCTGCGGTGCCGCCGCCGACGATGATGTAGTCAAAGGTGTTGTCGCTCATGCTTGTTGTCTCGTTTTTCTTGTGTTGCTCAACTCATTTTCTGCGCCATTCGAGCCCCAGCGCGCCTCAGGCCAGCGCGGATCTGGCTCCGCCAGTCCGCAGATGGCGCCCCCTGAGGGGCTGAGGAGCCGCGGCTCCAAGCCTGCCTGCGCAGGCTTGGACGGCTCCGAAGAGTCGCCGCTTCTGGCGGTGGCACCGGCATCCAGGCCGCTTCGGGGGGAACCTATTTGGCCGTCGGCATCACGAACTCGGCCCCCTTGCCAATACTCTCCGGCCAGCGCTGCATGATGGACTTCTGCTTGGTGTAGAAACGCACACCTTCCTCGCCGTAGGCGTGCATGTCGCCGAACAGGCTTTTTTTCCAGCCGCCAAAGCCGTGCCAGGCCATGGGCACGGGAATCGGCACATTGATGCCGACCATGCCCACCTCGATGCGCCGGCTGAATTCACGCGCCACGTTGCCGTCCCGCGTGAAGCAGCTGACCCCGTTGCCGAACTCGTGCGCATTGATCAGCTCGACGGCTTCCTTCAGGTCCTTGACCCGCACGCAGGACAACACCGGTCCGAAAATTTCTTCCCGGTAGATCTTCATCTCCGGCGTGACATGGTCGAACAGCGTGCCGCCCATCCAGAAACCCTGCTCGCAGCCCGCGCCGGCGCTGGCTGCGCTGAAGCCGCGGCCGTCCACCAGCAGCTGGGCGCCTTCCTTTTCGCCCTGGGCGATGTAGCCGGTGATGCGTTCATGCGCGACGCGCGTGACGATGGGGCCCATCTCCGCCGCCAGGTTCTCGCCGTCCAGCACCTTGAGGGTTTTGGCGCGTTCGACGAGTTTGGGAATCAGCCGCTCGGCCGCGTCGCCCACCAGCACCGCCACCGAAATCGCCATGCAGCGCTCGCCGGCCGAGCCGTAACCGGCGCCTATCAGCGCATCGACCGCCTGGTCGATGTCGGCATCGGGCATGACCACCATGTGGTTTTTGGCGCCGCCCAGGGCCTGCACGCGTTTGCCGTGGCGCGCGCCGGTTTCGTAGATGTAGTTGGCAATCGGCGTCGAGCCGACGAAGGACACGGCCTTGACATCCGGGTGCACCAGCAGCGCATCGACGGCTTCCTTGTCACCCTGCACCACGTTGAAGACACCGTCGGGCAGGCCGGCCTGCCTGAGCAGCTCGGCGATGTAGAGGCTGGGGCTCGGGTCGATCGGGCTGGGCTTGAGCACAAAGCAGTTGCCGGCGGCGATCGCCACCGGGAACATCCACATCGGCACCATCACCGGGAAGTTGAAGGGCGTGATGCCGGCCACCACGCCCAGCGGCTGGCGCAGCGTCCAGTTGTCGATGCCGGTGCTCACCTGGTCGGTGAAGTCGCCCTTGAGCAGTTGCGGAATGCCGCAGGCGAACTCGACGATGTCGATGCCGCGCGAGACCTCGCCCTGGGCATCGGTGAACACCTTGCCGTGTTCGGCGGTGATCATGTGGGCCAGCGTGTCCTTGTTCTGGTTCAGCAGCTCGAGGAACTTGAACATCACGCGGGCGCGGCGTATCGGCGGGGTGTCGGCCCAGGCCGGGAAGGCGGCCAGGCCGGCGGCCACGGCGGCATCGACCTCGGCGGCGTTGGCCAGCGCGACGCGGCCGCTGACGGCGCCGGTGGCCGGGTTGAACACGTCCTGCGCACGGCCGGACTGGCCGGGCACTGCGCGTCCGTTGATGGCGTGGCCAATCGCCTGCGCGCTGCTGTTCAGATCGGGGCGGCTCATATCGTTCATGTCGGTCTCCTTGGGGGGTCTACCGGATTATCGGCCTGCGGCCCGGCATTGCCAGCCGGCTCTGCCGGCCTGCCGCGCACCGGTCGGGCGCGCTGCCCGTGGGGTCCCATTAGGAACGCGCAAGCTGCCGTGGGCCTGACACGCGCACCGGCCTCGGATTCAAGATAAAAAAGTGGCCCAGCCCACGCCGGGTGGCCCTGTTTTGCTATGAATTCAGGAGCTACGGGGCTTGGCCGGCGGATCCGCGACGCTGCCAGGCCACGCCCGCTGTAGGACAGGAGGACGGGGTTTTGGCGCCAAATGCCTGTAGCCGTCACGGCGGAGGCTGGATTACCATGGATTCCACCCCAGGCGTGCTGCTGAACTGACTTCGCAGGCGCTGTCTGTCCGGCTGATATTTTTCCGAACGTTCGCACCATCACACACATGTCATCCGCGGAGGAAAGCACTGCAGGCGAATCCGCCCCGCACATCGATTCCCAGGACACGCCCGAAGGCGCGTCCTGCCGGGTGCTGGGCAACTGGACCGCCGGCGAGCTGACGGCGCGGCCCGTCTGGGAGGCGCTGACCGACAGCCTGAAAGCGCAGGGCAGCGCTGGCGGCCGGGCCGTGCGCTGGGATGTGGGCGGCATCGGCCAGCTCGATCACCTGGGCGCGCAGGTGTTGTGGAACCACTGGGACCGGCAATGGCCCGAAAACATCGAGATCGGCGATGCGCAGCGCGCCGTGCTGGAGCGGGTTGCCGAGTTCAGCGTGGACCGCCCGGCCGTGGCCGCGCCGGGATTCCGGCAGGCGTTTCTCAAGCTCGGTGAAGGCCTGCTGTCCATCGTCCACCACTTCACCGACCTGGTGGCGCTGGTGGGCCGGCTGATGCTCAACCTGGTCAAGCTGGCCAGGCGCCCGGGCGAGGGCCCCTGGCGCGACCTCTCCGGCCACCTGTACCACATCGGCGCCACCGCCTTGCCGATCACCGCGCTGGTCGGCTTCCTGATCGGCGTGGTGCTCGCCTACCTGATCTCGCAGCAGCTCAAGCAGTTCGGCGCCGACGCCTTCATCGTCAACATCCTGGGCATCTCGCTGATCCGCGAACTCGGCCCGGTGCTGGCCGCCATCCTGATCGCCGGGCGTTCCGGTTCGGCGATCACCGCGCAGATCGGCGTGATGCGCGTGACCGAGGAACTCGACGCCATGCGGGTCATGGGCATTGCCCACAGCTACCGGCTGGTGATGCCGCGGGCCATGGCACTGGCCATCGTGATGCCGCTGATCAGCGTCTGGACCACGATTTCCGCGCTGGTGGGCGGCATGCTGGCCGCCGACCTCGCCATGGGCATCACGCCCTCGTTTTTCATCAATGCGCTGCCGGCCGCGGTGGACGCCGCCAACCTCACGCTGGCCACCGCCAAGTCGGTGGTGTTCGGGGTGCTGATCGCGCTGATCGGCTGCCACTTCGGCCTGCGCGTCAAGCCCAACACCGAAAGCCTGGGCCAGGGCACGACGGCGTCCGTCGTGACCTCGATCACGGTGGTGATCCTGGTCGATGCGCTGTTTGCCGTGCTGTTCAAGAACGTGGGGACCTGATGGAACACCCGCTGCCTCCGTCCCACCAGGACTCCGGTGCGCCGGATGTGGTCGTCGACATCGCCGGCCTGTCCACCGTGTTCACCAACGGCGACAAGCAGTCGGTGGTGCACAAGGACCTGGACCTGCAGATCCAGCGCGGCGAATTTCTGTCGCTGGTCGGCGGATCCGGCACCGGCAAGACCGTGCTGCTGCGCCAGATGCTGGGCTTGGAGCAACCGACGACGGGTGAGATCACCGTACTGGGCAAACCGGCGGCCGAACTCGGCAAACGCGGTGCGGCCCAGCGTGTCGGCATGCTGTTCCAGCAGGGCGCCCTGTTTTCGGCGTTCACCGTGCTCGAGAACATCGCCTTTCCGCTGCGCGAGCTCAAGACCCTGCCGGACGCCCTGATCTACGAGGCGGCCATGGTCAAGCTGCAGATGGTTGGCCTGGCACCGGAACATGCCGACAAGATGCCCAGCGATTTGTCGGGCGGCATGGTCAAGCGGGTGTCGCTGGCGCGCGCGCTGATCATGGACCCGCCGCTGCTGCTGCTCGACGAACCGACGGCCGGGCTGGACCCGGACAGCTCGGACAGCTTCTGCGCCTTGCTGCGCGCGCTGCACAAGGGCATGGGCCTGACGGTGGTGATGGTCACACACGACCTGGACACCCTGTTCGAGCTCAGCACCCGCATTGCCGTGCTGGCCGACCAGAAGGTGATTGTCAGCGGCCCGCCGCGTGACGTGATCGCCTTCCCGCATCCTTTTATCCGCAACTTTTTCCTCGGGGAGCGCGGGCAGCGTGCCATGGAGCTGCTCCGCGAATACCCGTTCACCGTATGAGGCACTCGACAGAGGTAATAAGGACTTAACTATGGAAAACAAAGCCCATGCCATGGCCGCCGGCGCGTTTGTGCTGGTGGTCGCCGCCCTGCTGGCCTTGCTGGCGGTCTGGCTGACCCGCGACAACGGCGAGCGCAACCTTTATGAGCTGTCCACGCGTGAAACGATTTCCGGCCTGCAGCCGCAGGCGCAGGTGCGTTTTCGCGGCGTGCCGGTCGGCAAGGTCGAGTTCATCGGCTTTGACCACAAGACAGCGGGCAATGTGCTGATCCGCATCTCGGTCGAGGTCGGCACGCCGCTGACCCAGTCCACCTTTGCCACCATCAGCTCGCAGGGCGTCACCGGCCTGGGCTTCATCCAGCTCGAGGACGACGGGCCCTCCACCGTGGCGCTGGTGCCCAACGACGACGACCCGCCGCGCATCCCGCTCAAGCCCGGCCTGCTGGACAAGCTGCTCAACAAAAGCGAGGTCATCATGGACCAGGTGGAAGCCGCCAGCACCAAGCTCAACCAGCTGCTGGGCGACGGCAACCAGCAGGCGCTGATGGGCGCGGTCAACAATTTCAGCCAGGCGGCCGACAACATCAACAAGGTGGTGCTCAAGATGGATCCGGTGGTCGCGGGCCTGCCCAAACTGAGCCAGGAAGCCAGCGCCACCATGAAGTCGCTCAAGACGGCGGCCGACGATGTGTCGAAAACCGCCAACGAGGTCACCACCACGGCCGAGCGCCTGAACGCCAAGGGCGGCCCCATCGACAAGGTCGCCGAAGGCGGCGCGGCGCTGGCGGCCACGGTCGAGACCTTCAGCGCGGCGACGCTGCCGCGGCTGGGCGAGGTGGCCGAGGAAACCGCGCGCGCCATGCGCCAGCTCCGGCGCACCGTCAATGCGGTGGACGACAACCCGCAATCGCTGATTTTCGGCAACGGCCCGCCCACCCCCGGCCCGGGTGAAAAAGGCTTTACAGCTCCAGGAGCACAACCATGAAACCATTGAGCGCTATCCATTCAATAGCTGGTACCTCCCGGCCGACGGGGGCTGCAGGCCGATTTGGCTTGATGTTGACACTTGCCATGCTGCTCGGCGCGTGTTCGGCCCTGCCCGACAAGCCGGTGCGCGCCTCGCTCTACGACTTCGGTCCCGGCGCGCTGGCGCCGGTGGCCGCGACGCGCCAGGCGCCGCTGGCACCGATAGCGCTGGCCGACATCACCACGCCCGGCGGCGTGCTCGACAACCAGGCGGTGTTGTACCGGCTGGCCTATGACGACGCGCAGCAATTGCGGCCTTATTCGCAGGCGCGCTGGACCATGCCACCGGCCCAGCTGGTGCGCCAGCGCCTGCGCGATACGCTGGGCCGCAGCCGCGCGGTGCTCAACGCCGGCGAAGGCCCGGCGCTCAACCGCAGCGTCAACCAGGGCGTGTTGCCGCGCGTGCTGCAGCTCGAACTCGACGAGTTCAGCCATTTTTTCGAGGCGCCTGAGCGCAGCGTCGGCCTGATCCGGCTGCGCGCCACCCTGGTGGAAACCACGCCCAGCGGCGAAAAGCTGCTGGCCCAGCGCAGCATCACGGTGCAGCGGCCCGCGCCCAGCGCCGATGCGCCTGGCGGCGTGCGCGCACTGACCGCGGCCACCGACGCCGCGATCGACGAGCTAGCGACATGGCTGCAACAGGTCCCCTGACCATCGAGCAGAAGCTGCAGGACGCCGGGCTGGAACTGCTCGGCAACTGCCAGAAGATGTCCGGGCGCGGGCCGGGCCTGCTCGAACATTCGGCGCTGCTGGAAGACTTCACGCCCGGGGAGCTCGACACCCTGGGCGAGGCCATGCTGCTGGTCCGGGCGCAGCCGGGCCAGGTGCTGATCAGCGAAGGCGACGAGGGCGACTGGATGCTGCTGCTGCTCAGCGGCACCGTGGACGTGACCAAGGCCACACCGCCGGGCGAGGATGACGGGCAGGCGCAGGAAGAATTCTCCCGGCTCGGCGTGGCCACTGAAGGCGCGGCCCTCGGCGAGATGTCCATGTTCGACCGCGACGTGCGTTACGCCACCTGCACCGCCATCGACACGGTGGAAGCCGCGGTGCTGAGCCGCGCCGCCATCGGCCAGCTGATCCGCCAGCACCCGGGCGTGGGCGCCAAGCTGGTCGTCAAGATCACCCAGCTGCTGGCCCAGCGCCTGCGCAACACCAGCAACCGGCTGGTCAAGATGCTACAAAAACAGTAGCTGCCTGCGCTTGACGGCAAAGGGCTGGAGGCATATCCGGCTACAAACTCCGGCCCAGCACCGGAAACAGCTTGAGCAGCCCGCCGGTCATCACCTCGATCGCCAGCGCCGCCAGGATCAGGCCCATCAGGCGTGTCATCACATTGATGCCGGTCTTGCCGAGCACACGCGCAATCGGGTCCGCCAGCGCAAAACAGACCGCCGTCGCCAGGCCGATCACCACGCCGTAGCCGACCAGCATGGCCAGTTGCAGCACGTTCTGGGCTTTTTCAGCGTAGATCACCACAGTGGACATGGTGGCCGGGCCGGTCAGCAGCGGAATCGTCAGCGGCACCACCGCAATGCTGGCGCCCATGGCGGCTTTTTCGGCGCCGTCCTCGAGTTCGTGGGTCTGCGCCTTGACCTCGGCCGGCTGCGCATTGAGCATGTTCATGGAACTGATCAGCAGCAGCATGCCGCCGCCGACCTGGAAGCTCGCCAGCGAGATGCTGAAAAATTCCAGGATCTGCAGCCCCAGCAGCGCGCTGGTGGCGATCACCAGGAAGGCGGTGAAGGCGGCGGTGATGACGGTGCGGCGCCGCTGCTCCGGCGAAAAATCGCGCGTGTAGTGGATGAAGAAGGGCACGATCGCCAGCGGGTTGACGATGGCCAACAAAGTCACCAAGGGCTTGAAGTCCATTATTGTTTGCCTTCTCTTTGTCTGTCATTGCGGTCTTGATCCGCAATCCATGCCACGTACGACCAGCGGTGGTTGATGAAGTATGGATCCCGGATCAGGTCCGGGATGACAAGACAGGCGCTTGCCTGCATCACCGCCCCCCCGTGACGTCGAGCAGCGCGCCTGTCGTGTAGCTGGACTCGCTGCCCATCAGCCAGACAATGCTTTGCGCAATTTCTTCGGCCGTGCCGGGGCGTTGCATGGGAATCTGCGGCGACAGGTCGCGCGCGCGGTCCGGCAGGCCGCCCGAGGCGTGGATCCCGGTGTCGATGATGCCGGGCCGCACCGCGTTGACACGTATGCCTTCGGCCGCCACCTCTTTGGCCAGGCCGACGGTGAAAACATCGACCGCGCCCTTGGCCGCCGCATAGTCCACATACTGCGCCGGCGAACCCAGGCGCGACGCGACGCTGGAGACGTTGACGATGGCGCCGCCTGCGCCGCCGTAGCGCGTGCTCATGCGCTTGACCGCCTCGCGCGCGCAGACCATGGTGCCGATCACATTGATGTCGAACATGCGCCTGAGCCGCGCCACGCTCATGCCGTCCACGCGTTCGGTAAGGTCCACCACGCCGGCGTTGTTGACCAGTGCCGTCAGCCGCCCCAGCCTGGCGTCGACCTTCTCAAACATGGCCAGCACCTGGCTTTCCTCGGCCACATCGGCCTGCACCGTGATCGCCGTGCCGCCGCCCTGGCGGATAGCCCGCACCACCTCGTCGGCAGCCAGCGAATTGGCGGCGTAGTTGACGGCGACGGCGTAACCCTGGCGGGCGGCCAGCAGCGCCGTGGCGGCGCCTATGCCGCGCGAGGCGCCGGTGATCAGGACAATCTTGGACAATTCCGGCCTCCAGCAAAAAAGGGCAATCCCGGTTACAACCGGGGACCGAATCAATGTACATCAACCGGCTGCAGAGCCAACAGGAGACAGCCTTGAGCATCCGCATCGACTATTACTTCACGCCGCAAAGCCCCTGGACCTATCTGGGCCACGAGCGTTTTGCAGCCATGGCCGCTGCAGCCGGCGCGGCGGTGCGGGTGCTGCCGGTGGACTTCGGCAAGGTGTTTCCGCTGTCGGGCGGTCTGCCGCTGGGCCAGCGCGCGCCGCAGCGCCAGGCTTACCGGCTGGTGGAGCTGCAGCGTTTCAGCGAGCACCTGCAAATCCCGCTGAACCGGCAGCCGAAATTTTTCCCGGTCGGCGGCGACCCGGCGGCGCGCCTGATCACCACCGTGGACCGGCACGACGGCAGCGCCGCGGCGATGGCGCTGGCGGGCGCGATTTTCCGAGCGGTCTGGGCCGAAGAGCGCGACATTGCCAGCGATGAGGTGCTGGCAGAGATCCTGCTTGCCAGCGGCGGGGATGCCGCACGCATGGCGCAGTCCAAGGCGCCGGAGATCCAGCAGCTGTATGAAGCGAACACGCAGCAGGCGATCAGCGCCGGCGTGTTTGGCGCGCCCAGCTACGTGGTCGATGGCGAAATTTTCTGGGGCCAGGACCGGCTGGACTACCTGGAGCGAAGGCTCGCGCGCGGCTGAATGTTGCCGGCAGCCATCACCGAATTTGCACCCCTTCCATTGAAACAGGAGACACCCATGGCCAATTTCATCGACCTCAAATCCGCCGACGGTTTTGTTTTTCCGGCCTATGTGGCCGAACCGGCCGGCAAGCCCAAAGGCGCCGTGGTGGTGCTGCAGGAGATCTTCGGCGTGAACTCGCACATCCGCTCGGTCGCCGACGGTTATGCCGCGGCCGGTTATCTCGCGGTGGCGCCGGCCACCTTTCACCGCGTGAAACCCGGCGTCGACATGGGCTACACCGAGGCCGACATGAACGCCGGTTTTGCGCTCAAGACCGCGGTCGAGGCGCTGCCGGCGCCCGGCGTGCTGCAGGACATCCAGGCCGCGATCAACCACGCCGCGCAGACCTCGGGCGGCAAGGTCGGCATCGTCGGTTTCTGCTGGGGCGGCCTGCTGGCCTGGCGCGCCGCCTGCACGCTGTCCGGCCTGTCGGCCGCCGTGCCTTATTACGGCGGCGGCATGACCGCCGGCGATGAGCCGGCGCGCCAACCGGCCTGCCCGGTCATGGCCCATTTCGGCAACCAGGACCACTGGATCCCGCTGGAGACGGTCGAGGCCTTCAGGAAGGCCCAGCCCGGCGTCGAGGTGTTTGTCTACGAAGCCAACCACGGCTTCAACTGCGACCAGCGCGGCTCGTACAACGAGGCCGCCGCCAAACTCGCGAAACAACGCACGCTGGACTTCTTCGCAAAACACCTGGGATGAGGCCTGCGGCTGCGGCGAGTCCCGTGAACACAGGGGGCGTGCCTGCGGCGTCAAGACAAACCTGATCGGGAGTGAACATTCATGGCGAAAACGTCGACGAAGCGCATCGCCGACACACGCAACCACCTGCTGAACAGCAACCTGGTCACGGCAGCGGAAAGCGCCGCCGCCGATCAGCTGGTCCAGGCCTTCATGATGGCGGCCCATCCGCTGGGTGTGATGTCGCCGGGGTATGCGGCCTTGTCGACCAGTCTGTCGCTGGGCAAACATGTTTTCGAGGACCCGCGCCGCGAGATGGCCCGGGCGCTGTTCCTGTTGTGGGCGGCGATCAAGCATTTCGATGCGGCCTTTACCCTGCCCAAAACCCAGATCGGCCAGATCAGCTTTTCCACCGTGCGCCAGCAACTGGCCAGCTACATCCGCAAGGCCTGCTGCGTGCTGGACCAGGTCAACGGCGGCAACGCGGGCGCGGGCTGGGCCCTGGCCGAGATGCAGGCCGACCCCATGAATTTTCTGAGGTTCAACAAGGTGCTTGTCAGGGGGTCGGGCAACCACAATGCCGCCGCCGTCCAGAACGTCCGGCCCTGCAGCTTTTTTTACGAATCGGCGCGCGACCGTTATGTCTTTTGGGTCGACAACGTCGGCTTCGCGGCGCATGAAGTGGCGATCCAGGTGGAAAGTGTGACGGCGTTCCACTGGACGGAGCCGCGTTACGTGCCGGCGCTGCTGCCGCCTGCGCAACACAACATAGCCACCACCAACTTCGCCAACCTGACGGGGTTCCAGCTCAGCGGGGCACACATCATGGTGACCACGCAGTTCACGGGCTGCGCCTTCTGCATGGCCGAGCATGGAGGCAGCATGTACGCCGCCCACGTGTCGCCGGCAGGCGTACCGAACAGGGCGCCCAACACCACCGGCAACATCCTGGCCCGCAGAATCATGGCCACCGGGCAGATGCAGAATGCGGGCGGTGTGGCGCCCCGGGTGTTCGGGCGCAACATCGGCAGTCCGCCCAATGGGGGCGGGTATGACATTGGGAACGCCGGAGGCGACAGTACCATTTACATGACGGTCCTCGGCTTTGCCGGAGGCACCAGCTATGAGATTTATTCGCAAACGACCATCCAGAACGCCATCGTGGGCTTGCCGGTTCAAATTTATTGACAGGACGCACTCATGCTGACCAGCTCCTTTTTCAAGTCATTCAGGCTTTCCGCCCCCGTCCGGCATGCACAAGCAGCTATTGTTTTAGTAGCATTTTCGGCGCTGGCCCAGGCCGCCGACTACGGCGGCCCGCTGTTCGATGCCCACCTGCACTACAACGTCGAAGCCTGGGACGGCCGGGCCGGGCCGCACGGGCCCGATGATGTGCTGGCGCGCATGAAACGCAACGGCGTGCGTGCCATCGTCGCCAACTCGCGGCCCAATGACGGCACCAAGGCGCTGGCGTCGCTGGAGCAGACGAAACAGGCCGGCGTCACCGTGGTGCCCTTCATCCGCCTGTACCGCAACCGCGCCGACTATGACAACTGGTACCGCGACGAGACCATTTACGAGATGGTGCAGGCCGAGTTCGCACGCGGCGTGAGCGGCGCGCAGGCCGGGCCGTACAAGGGCATCGGCGAGTTCCATCTGTACGACAGCGCCAATGCCAACGGGCCGGTCGCCAGAAAACTGATGCAGTTCGCCGAGAAGAACCATCTCGCCATCCTCGCGCATGTGGACGACACGGCCATCGACCTGCTGATGGCGCATGCGCCAAAAGCGCGGCTGATCTGGGCCCACACCGGCATCAGCGGCGCGGCGGCGGCGCGGGTGGACGCGCTGTTTGCGCGTTACCCCACGCTGATGGGCGAGCTGTCCTACCGGCCCGGCCTGACCTGCGACGCCGGGAAGTTGTGTCCGGAATGGCGCGCGCTGCTGCTCAAGTACCCGACGCGATTCATGATCGGCTCGGATACCTGGGTCAACCAGCGCTGGCAGTATTACGACGAGCTCATGAAGGGTTACCGGGTCTGGCTCGGCGACCTGCCGCCCGAGGTGGCGCGCGGCATAGCCTGGGGCAATGGCGCCGCTGTTTTCGGCGTCGCCACGCCGGCGCCCTGAATCTTCTGGCGCAAAAAGGGAAACAGCATGTTGAGTGACGAAGACCAGATTCGCGCCCTGGTGGCCGCATGGATGAAGGCCACCCAGGCGGGCGATGTGGATGCCGTGCTGGGCCTGATGGCCGACGACGCCGTATTCCTGCTGCCGGGCCGTCCGCCCATGCACAAGCCCGAGTTTGCGGCGCAGGCGAGGGCGCAGCAACAGGGTGCGGCGCCCGTTTTCGAGGGAAGCAGCGACATCCGGGAAGTCCAGGTCGCGGGCGACTGGGCCTTTGCTTGGGCGGCGCTTCGGGTCAGGGTGACGCCGCCCGGCGGCAAGGCCACCCTGGAGCGCGCCGGCCACACGCTCACTGTTTTTCACAGGCAGCAGGGCCGCTGGCTGCTGGCGCGCGACGCCAACCTGCTGGCGCCTGTCCAGCCATGATCCATCTGCACCATTACCCGAGCACCGCGGCCATGGTGCCGCACATCCTGCTCGAAGAAATCGGTGTTCCTTATCAGCGCGTGCTGGTGGACCGCATGAAAGACGCGCACAAGGCGCCGGACTACCTCCAGCTCAACCCGAACGGCCTGATCCCGGTGCTGGTCGATGGCGAGCTGGTGCTGTATGAAACCGCGGCCATCTGTTTGCACCTCAGTGATACCCATCCCGAAGCAGGCCTGGTGCCGGGCCTGGGCACGCCAGAGCGCGCGCACGGCTACAAGTGGCTGATGTGGCTGACGAACACCCTGCAGGCCACGCTGATCACCTACTTCTATCCGGAGCGCTCGGTGGCGCCGGGCAATGCCGCCGGCGCGGCCGAGGTCAGGGCGCAGGCCGAACGCCGGGTCGCCGGCCTGCTGGACCAGCTCGATGCCGAACTGGCGCGCCATGGCGGGCCCTGGTTTGCCGGCACAAACTACAGCCTGCTCGACGCCTATGTGTTCACGCTGTGCCGCTGGACACGCAACTTCGCTTCGCCGGCGGCCCGCACCCGGCCGCAGCTTGGCCCCTATCTGCAGCGCATGCTGGCCCGGCCGGCGGTGCAGCGCGTGCTGCAGGCGGAGGGGCTGGAGCCGCCGTTTGTCTAGGGCCTGAGCAAGGCCTGGAGCGCGAGCGCGTTGCGGATCGCCGCGCCCGAGGCGGTGTTGTCGAAGATGCACCAGGCCTCTGCGCCGCCGCCCACACTTTCCTGCAGTTTCAGCGCCAGCGCCTGCAGCGTGGGCTGGCCGTAGGACGAGTAATACATGCGCGGCGAGCCATGCAGCCGGACGTATACCAGGCCGGTCCAGCCGCCCGGCGTACGGCCTGCGTCGTGCCGCACCGGGTCGGCCAGCACGCGGCCGATACGCCGCTGCTTCAGCATGGCTTCTACCTCCGGCGTGAACCAGCTCGCGTGGCGCGGCTCCAGCGCCACCGGCCCCGCATGCTGCCGGCGCAATGTCCTGAAAAACGATGGTGCTGCGGCAGCATCAAAGGCCAGGCTGGGCGGCAACTGCACCAGCAGGCAGCCGAGCTTGCCGCCCAGGCCCGCAGCTTGCGCGAGGAAGCCCTCCAGCAGTCCGCCGCAGTCGCGCAGGCGCTTCTCGTGCGTGATGGTTTTGGGCAGCTTGAGCGAAAAGCGAAAATCCGCCGGCACACCGGCGGCCCAGCGCGCATAGGTCGCGGGCTGGTGCGGGCGGTAGAACGAGGAGTTGATTTCCGCCGCCGCCAGACGCGCGGCATAACGCTGCAGATGCGTTCCGGCTTCCGGAAATTGCGGCCAGCTGTCGCGCGGCAGGCTCCAGCCGGCGCAACCGGTGCGAACAGGCGGAGCCGGTGCAGCCATGAAGCCTGCGGGTGGCTTCAGCGCCGGGTGCGCGCGAGGTAGTCCTTGCGCCAGAACACCACGCCGAGCGCCAGCGCCACAAAGGCCATCGAACCCATGGCCCACCAGAAGCCGCTGGCCAGGTGCAGCAGCGGAATGAATTCGAAGTTCATGCCGAAGATGCCGGCGATCAGGTTCAGCGGCAGGAAGATCGCGGTCAGTGCGGTCAGCGTGCGCATGATGTCGTTGGTGCGGTTGCTTTGCGCGCTGAAGTGGATCTGCACCACGGTTTCGGCCGACTGCTCGAGCCGGCGCGCATGGTGCACCACACGCTGGATGTGTTCGATGACGTCGCGCGCGCGTGCCACCATCTGGTCGCGCCGCGTCTGCGCCAGCTGGGCATCGGCCGCGAAGGACGACATCGGCTGCTCGCGCAGCGAGTCCAGCCATTCCTGCATCGCGTCGTGCTGTTCGTCGCAGAGGTCTTCGAGCACATGCAGCTGGCTGCGCGCGCCCATCAGCGAGCCCCAGTTGATGAAACGCGAATTGGGCTTGAGCAGCTCGGCCTGCCAGTGCTCGAGCTGGGTGGTCAGTTCCTTGCGCACATCGAGGTAGCTGTCCACCATGGCGTTGACCATGCGCAGCACCAGGTCGGCCGGGCTGGACGGGATGCGGCTGCGTGCCGACACCGCGTCCACACTGAACTTGGCGTCCGTCAGGGAGCGTTCGATGAAGCTTTTCGCGGTGTAGCAGCCGCGCGGGTGCACGCTGATCAGGAGCCGGTCGAACACCACAAAGCCGACGGCGCGCGAACTGATGCGGTTGAAGGCGGGCAGGCCGCCTTTGGGCCTGCTGCGCGCCTGGCCGGTCTGGCCGTGGTAGGCCTCGACTGCCGACTCGTGTTCGGCTTCGGCGCGGGTCTCGGCCAGCGTGGCCAGCCGGCGGAAGATGATCAGGTCGTAAATCGAGGTGAAGTCGTAGTGCGAAGGATGGACCGGGCTGCCCAGATCCTGGTAATGCAGGTCCAGCAGGGCCGAGCCGCCAAGTTGCTGCGCCGCCTGCTGCAACAGCGGCTGGTGGGTGGTGAATTCCTCGCGATCGACAAACACCCAGACGAAGCCGTCGGACGGCGCCCTGGCGGGCAGCCCGTCCGAAAAACGCAGGCTGTCGGCAGTGAATTCAACAATTTGCACGGTGTCTTTCCGGTTGATGATCAAATTGGCCGGTAGCCCCTGTCAGTCGTGCGTGAGCAGCTATGCTTTTTGTAGCAAACGGGCGGCTGCGATGGCGAAGTAGCTGAGCACGCCGTCGGCGCCGGCGCGTTTGAAAGCCAGCAGGCTTTCCATCATCACTGCGTCGTGGTCCAGCCAGCCGTTCTGTGCCGCCGCCTTGAGCATCGCGTATTCACCGCTGACCTGGTAGGCAAAAGTCGGCACGCCGAACTCGTCCTTCACGCGCCGCACCACGTCCAGGTAAGGCATGCCGGGCTTGACCATCACCATGTCGGCGCCTTCGGCAATGTCCATCGCCACTTCGCGCAGCGCCTCGTCGCTGTTGCCCGGGTCCATCTGGTAGACCTTTTTGTCGGCCTTGCCGAGATTGCCGGCAGAGCCGACCGCATCGCGGAAAGGGCCGTAAAAGGCGCTCGCGTATTTGGCGCTGTAGGCCATGATGCGGGTGTGGATCAGCTTGCGCGATTCAAGCGCGTTGCGTATCGCGCCGATGCGGCCGTCCATCATGTCGCTGGGCGCGACGATGTCCACGCCGGCTTCGGCCTGCGCGAGTGCCTGGCCGACCAGCAGTTCAATCGTCTCGTCGTTGAGGATGTAGCCGGTTTCCTTGTCGGGCAGGCCGTCCTGGCCGTGGCTGGTGAAAGGGTCGAGCGCCACGTCGGTCATCACGCCGAGCTCGGGAAAACGCTTTTTCAGCTCGCGCACCACACGCGGCACCAGGCCGTCGGGGTTCAGCGCTTCCTTGCCGTCGTACGTCTTGAGCGAGGCGTCGATCACCGGGAACAGCGCCATCACCGGGATGCCGAGCTGCACACACTCCTCGGCCACCGGCAGCAGCAGGTCCAGGCTCAGGCGTTCGACGCCGGGCATGGAGGCCACGGCTTCGCGGCGGTTGTTGCCGTCGGTCACGAACACCGGATAGATCAGGTCGTGGCTGCTGAGCGCGTTTTCGCGCACCAGGTTGCGCGTGAAGCTGTCGCGGCGCAGGCGGCGCGGCCGGCCGGAGGGATAAGGGGCGAAAACGGTCATTGGCAAATTCTGCCACGCCCGCCGCCTGGCGAGCGCTGGCAGCGCTGCCCACCGGCGCCAGGCGGGACCTGCGGGCAAAAAAATGCCCGGATGACACTGGGTCAGCCGGGCCTGTAAGCCTTTTTGCTGTGACACGTCAAGGCACCCGCTCAGGGAGGAAAAGCGGGATGCTGTCACCAAAAGGTAACAGCACCGGTCAAGTTTAACGGGGGCCAGCACACATGACAAGCTGGCCGCCCGATAGTCTGGGCGGGCGTTCGCCGATAAACCGGATTGTTTTTCTAGCGATGCGCGCGCGGCGCGTGTGGGTGGCGGCCTGCCTGGCCTGCGGCGCGATGGGCATGCGGGCTACACTTCGCCCATGCTCTGGGTCAAATCACTTCACATTGTTTTTGTCGCCAGCTGGTTTGCAGGCCTGTTCTATCTGCCGCGCATTTTTGTGAACCTGGCGATGGTCCCGCCCGAAAGCGTTGCCGAGCGCGAGCGCCTGATCCTGATGGCGCGCAAGCTGCTGCGTTTTACCACCCTGCTGGCCGTGCCCGCGCTGGTGTTCGGGCTGTGGTTGTGGCTGGGTTACGGCATAGGCCGCGGTCCCGGCAACGGCTGGATGCACGCGAAGCTGCTGGTGGTGGTGCTGGCGGTTGGTTACCACCATGCCTGTGGCCGCATCCTCGCAAAATTCATCGCGCAGCGCAACACGCGCAGCCACGTGTGGTGGCGCTGGTTCAACGAAGTGCCGGTGCTGCTGCTGCTGGCGGCGGTCGTGTTGGTGGTCGTCAAGCCGTTCTAGCATCAGGGCAACCAGCGTGCCATCCCCGATTTCACCAGCAGACGCGAGCGATCCGGCTTCGCCGGGCGCGATGCGTCGTCCCCTGCAAGGGGAGGCAGAACTACACGAAGCGCAGCATCGTGAGGATGTCAGGGGTGTGCCACCTTCATCCCCGACTTCGCCAGCAGACGCGAGCGATCCGGCTCCGCCGGGCGCGAGGCGTCGTCCCCTGGAAGGGGAAAAGGAATTACACGCAGCGAAGCGGAGTGAAGACGATAGGGGTGAGCCAACAGCCAGCTGGCCGCTGGCGCTGGCGACGGTCTGCCTGATTGTTTACGCCAGCCTCTACCCCTTCGCCGAGTGGCGCAACCAGGGCATCTCGCCGCTCAACTTCCTGACGGCGCCGCTGCCGCGTTACTGGACCGGTTTTGATGTCGGCGTCAATCTCGCCGGCTACGCGCCGCTCGGTTTCCTGCTGGCCCTGGCAGGGCTGCGCAGCGGCCGCGTGCGCTGGGCGGTCAGCGTCGCGGTGCTCAGTGCGGGCCTGTTGTCGCTGGCCATGGAGACCCTGCAGAGCTACCTGCCGTCGCGCGTGCCCTCGAATGTGGATTTTGTACTGAACACCGCGGGCGCCTGGCTGGGTGCCTGCAGCGCCTGGCTGCTGGAAAAAGCCGGCGCCATCGCGCGCTGGAGCCGCGTGCGCGCGCGCTGGTTTGTGCGTGATGCGCGCGGCGCGCTGGTGCTGCTGGCGCTGTGGCCGGTGGCGCTGCTGTTTCCCGCCTCGGTGCCGCTGGGGCTGGGCCAGGTGATAGAGCGCCTGGAGTACTGGCTGGCCGACATGCTGACCGACACGCCTTTTCTCGAATGGCTGCCGGTGCGCGACATCGAACTGCAACCGCTGGTGCCCGGTATCGAGGTGATCTGCGTGGCGCTGGGCGCGCTGATTCCCTGCCTGCTGGCTTACGGCGTCGTGCGCACCTGGCCGCAACGCGTGGTCATGCTGGTGGCAGCCCTCGCCGGGGGCATCACGCTGACGGCCCTGTCAGCGGCGCTGAGTTACGGGCCCGATCACGCCTGGGCCTGGCTGGATTTCCCGGTGCAGGTGGGATTGGCCATGGGTGGCGTGCTGGCCCTGTTGTTGCTGCCGGTGCCGCGCCGGGCCTGTGCCGCCTTGCTGCTGGTCGCCTTGTGTGTGCACCTGTCGCTGCTGAACCAGGCGCCGGCCGGCCCCTACTTTGCAGAAACGCTGCAGATATGGGAGCAGGGGCGTTTTGTGCGCTTTAACGGCCTGGCCCCGTGGCTGGGCTGGCTCTGGCCCTTCGCCGCGCTGGTCTACGTGCTGGTGCGTTTGTCCGTACGCAAGCCCGGTGATGCCGGCGAAAGTAAAATCGGCACATGACCCCACCCAGCGCGACAGGCGCGGCCCCGGCCGCCGCAGCCCCGGATTCCTATTACGAGCGGCACATCTTTTTTTGCCTGAACCAGCGCGAGAACGGCGAGGACAGCTGCGCCAACCACCAGGCGCAACAGGGCTTTGACCGCTGCAAGTCGCAGGTCAAGGCCGCCGGCCTGGCCGGACCGGGCCAGGTGCGCGTCAACAAGGCCGGCTGCCTGGACCGCTGCGCCGCCGGCCCGGTGGCCGTGGTCTACCCCGAGGCGGTCTGGTACACCTATGTGGATGCGAATGACATCGACGAGATCGTCGAGTCGCATCTTAAAAACGGCCAGGTGGTCGAGCGCCTGCTGACACCCGCGCACCTCGGGCGCTGATTCGCCCAGGCGTCGCTCCACATGAGTGATTTGTGCCTCCCGCCCTTGCCAGGCAAGCGCAGGCAGCTATAAATTCGATAGCATCTTATTCCAGGGAAACCGCCTCTTGAACGTCCACACCCAAAAAACCACCTTCGCCGGCCCGGCCGGCGCCATCGAAACGGCCCTGGACGCGCCTGCGGGTGCCTCGCGCGGCGTTGCGGTGATCGCGCACCCGCACCCCTTGTTCGGCGGCACGCTGGACACCAAGGTGGTGCAGACACTGGCGCGCGCTTTCACCCAGAGCGGCTGGACTGCGGTGCGCTTCAACTTCCGCGGTGTCGGCGCCAGTGAAGGGGTGTACGACGAGGGCCGCGGCGAGGTCGAGGACATGCTGGCGGTGGTGCAGCAGGTGGCGCCCGAGGGCGCACTGGCGCTGGCGGGCTTTTCCTTTGGCGGTTTTGTCACCTCGCAGGTGTTTGCGCGCCTGCAACCGGCGCGGGCCATCGACAGGCTGGTGCTGGTGGCGCCGGCCGCCAGCCGGTTTGCGGTGGCGCCTGTGGCCGAAGCCGCGCATGAACAGACGCTGGTCATCCACGGCGAGCAGGACGACACCGTGCCGCTGCAGGCGGTGATGGACTGGGCCCGGCCCCAGCTACTGCCTGTTACGGTTGTGCCGGGTGGCGGGCATTTCTTTCATGGACAATTGCCGCTGCTGAAAAGTCTGGTCGCGCGCCACCTGCGCTGAGCGCTTCATCCTTCCGCCCTCCATTTCCCAGGTTTTATTCCCCTATGCGTTTTGTTTCCCTTTTCCGCGGCCTGGCCGCATCCCTTGTGTTTGTTTCTTCCGCGGGTTTCCTGCCAGCAGCGCAAGCCCAGATGCCGCAGCCGCCCGAAGTGGCTGCCCGCTCCTACCTGCTGCTGGATGTCACCGCCGACCAGATCCTGGCGGCCAAGGACATCGATTCGCCGGTCGAGCCGGCCTCGCTGACCAAACTCATGACCGAGTACCTGGTGTTCGACGCGCTGAAGTCCAGAAAAATCAGCCTCAAGCAGACTTTTCCCGTCAGCGAACGCGCCTGGAAGATGCCTGGCTCGCGCATGTTCATCGACCCCAAGATGCAGGTGCCTGTGGAAGACCTGATCAAGGGCATGATTGTCCAGTCGGGCAACGACGCCACCATGGCCCTGGCCGAGGGCGTGGGCGGCACGGCCGAAAACTTCGTCAAACTCATGAACCAGCAGGCCAAGGCGCTGGGCATGAACTCCACCAGCTACAAAAACCCGGAAGGCCTGACCGAGCCCGGCCACACCACCACGGCGCGCGACCTGAGCATCCTGTCGATCCGTCTGATGCAGGATTTTCCCGATTACATGGGGTTTTCGGCGATCAAGAAGTACCGCTATCCCGGCACGCCGGCTGCCAACGACACCAACCGCAACACCCTGCTGTTCCGCGACCCCTCGGTGGACGGCCTGAAAACCGGCCACACCAGTGCCGCCGGCTACTGCATGATCGCCACCGCCAAACGCGACTTCCCGAACCTGGGCGCTGGCGCTGCGCCCGGCAGCCGCCGTTTGCTGGCCATCGTGCTGGGCGCCGCCAGCGACAGCGACCGGGCCAATGAATCGCAAAAACTGCTGAACTGGGGCTATACCGCGTTTGAGGCCGTCAAACTGTTTGACGCCGGCCAGCCGGTCGCCTCCCCCAGCGTCTGGAAGGGCAAATCGAGCACCGTCAAGCTGGGCCGCCCGCAGGCCATCGTGCTCGCCATTCCCGCCGGCAGTTCGGCCAAACTCCAGACCCAGGTCGCCCGGCCCGACCCGCTGGTGGCGCCTTTTGTCAAGGGACAGGCCATCGGCACGCTGAAGGTCACGACCGGCGCCGGCCAGCCGGTGGCAGACATCCCGCTGGTGGCGCTGGAGGCGGTCGAGGAGGCCGGCATTCTGGGCCGCGCCTGGGATTCGATCCGGCTCTGGATCAAATAAGGGCGGTCTGGCGCGGCTTTTGAGCCCCTTTTCGCGCGGCTGTGCCCGGGGCAGGGCGGGCGAGATTGCGGCGGGGCGCCCAAACTGCTACACTCGAGGGCTTTTCCGGAAATTCCGGGGAGATTCTCGTTTTCACGTAAATATTCACGTATTTCAGCCAAGTCAGAAATCAGACGTTTAGGGACGTTTTTACATGCCAACCATTAATCAGC
>CALRTF020000002.1:0-45469 GCA_943370985.1 Paenacidovorax caeni | reverse complement strand
GCTCGAGTAATAGGGGTGCGACTGGTGTTCGAACTGGTCCAGCATGGGCTGCTTGAAGGCTTTTTCCTCCTCGGCGCTCCAGCTGCCGCCTTTGGCCTCGATCGCGTCGCGCCGCACGCTGGCCAGCACCGAGGAGGCCTGCTCGCCGCCCATGACGCAGATGCGCGCGTTCGGCCACATCCACAAAAAGCGCGGGCTGTAGGCACGGCCGCACATGCCGTAGTTGCCGGCGCCGAAGCTGCCGCCGATGATGATGGTGAACTTGGGCACCTGCGCGGTGGCCACGGCCATCACCATCTTGGCGCCGTGGCGCGCAATGCCTTCGGCCTCGTACTTGCGGCCGACCATGAAGCCGGTGATGTTCTGCAGGAACACCAGCGGGATCTTGCGCTGGCAGCAGAGCTCGATGAAGTGCGCGCCTTTTTGCGCCGACTCGCTGAACAAAATGCCGTTGTTGGCGATGATGCCGACCGGCATGCCTTCGATGTGCGCAAAACCCGTGACCAGCGTGATGCCGAAACGCGCCTTGAACTCGTCGAACTCGCTGCCGTCGACGATGCGGGCGATGATTTCGCGCACGTCGTAAGGCTTGCGGGTGTCGGTGGGCACCACGCCGTACAGCTCGTCTGCTGCAAATTCAGGAGCACGTGGCGCGCGGCTGGCGGGGGCTGGAAGGTCTTTCTGCTTGTAATTCGTGTTCAGGTTGCCGACCGCGGCACGGGCCAGCGCCAGCGCATGTGCGTCGTTCTGCGCGAGGTAGTCGGCCACACCCGACAGGCGCGTGTGCACATCGCCGCCGCCCAGGTCTTCGGCGGTGACGATCTCGCCGGTGGCGGCTTTGACCAGCGGCGGGCCGCCCAGGAAAATCGTGCCCTGCTCCTTGACGATGATGGTTTCGTCGCTCATGGCCGGCACATAGGCGCCGCCGGCCGTGCAACTGCCCATGACCACGGCGATCTGCGCAATGCCCAGCGCGCTCATGTTGGCCTGGTTGTAGAAAATGCGGCCGAAATGGTCGCGGTCGGGAAAGACCTCGTCCTGGTTCGGCAGATTGGCGCCGCCGGAATCGACCAGGTAGATACAGGGCAGACGGTTTTGCTGCGCCACTTCCTGCGCCCGCAAATGCTTTTTCACCGTCATCGGGTAGTAGGTGCCGCCCTTGACCGTCGCGTCGTTGCAGACGATCATGCAGTCCACGCCGTTGACGCGGCCAATGCCGGTGATCACGCCGGCACACGGCGCGCTGTCGCTGCCGTCGCGATCGGGGTACATGGCCAATGCCGCCAGCGGCGCAAGTTCAAGGAAAGGGGTGCCCGGATCCAGCAGCAGCTGCACACGTTCGCGCGGCGGCAGCTTGCCGCGCGCCACATGTTTGGCCCGGGCGGCTTCACCGCCACCGGCAGCCGCCTTGGCCACCTGCGTCTTCAGGTCGTCCACCAGCGCGCGCATGGCGGTGGCATTGGCCTGGAAGTCGGCCGAGCGGGCATTGAGTTTGGTTTCCAGAACTGGCATGTGTCTCCTCTGTACGGCAGCGCGCGTGGGGTCGGCCTGCGGCCGGGCCGGACCAACACACACCTTAACGCCAAACCCCGCAGCTTAGGCGCAAATACCGCGCGTCACTCGCCACACAGGTTGCAAATCGTGCCATGCTGGGCGAAACTCGGTCCATGCCCGTCCGCATGCCGCAGCCACCCCCCAGCGCACCCGCTGCCGCCACACCCATGGCCTTCGCACGGGTGATCGCCGCGGCTTACCCGCTGTACGGCCACAGCCCCGCGAACGCCCTCAAGCTGGCACAGATCACGCCAGCCCGGCTGCAGCAGCCCGAGGGCCACATCACCGCGCGCCAGATGGAGGTTTTGTCGGGCACGGCCATGCAGGAGCTCGACGACGAAGCGCTGGGCGCCTTCAGCCGCCGCCTGCCCTGGGGCAGCTACGGCATGCTGGCGCGCGCCTCGCTGAGTGCGCCTGACCTGGGCGTGGCGCTCAAGCGCTGGTGCCGGCATCACAGCCTGCTGGCCGACGACATCCGGCTGCGGCTGGTGACCACCGGCCACGATGAGGACAAGGTCGCGACCATCAGCATTGAGGAGCGCGGCGAACTGGGCCGCCACGGCGAAGACGCACGCGCGTTCTGCCTGGTGCATGTGCTGCGCAACATCCACGGCCTGGCCTGCTGGTACATCGACTCGCGTATCCCGCTGCAGGGCACGTCTTTCCCGTTTGCCGCGCCGCCGCATGCCGACGCCTATGCGCTGATGTTCCCGGGCCGGCTGCAGTTCAATGCGGCGCAGGCCAATATCCGCTTCGACGCGCGTTACCTGGCGCTGCCGCTGCGGCGTGATGAAAAAGCCCTGACCCAGATGCTGCAGCGCGCCCTGCCGCTGACGGTGCTGCAGTACCGGCGCGACCGCCTGCTGGTGCAGCAGGTGCGCCAGGCGCTGGCCGCCTGGCCCGAGCAGGCGCAGCGCGCCGACGGCATCGCGGCGCAGCTCAACATCTCGGCGCGCACGCTGCACCGGCAACTCAAGGAAGAAGGCGCCTCGCTGCAGGCGCTGAAGGACGAGGTGCGTTTCGAGCGCGCGAAAGATTTGCTGAACCGCAGCGACAAGCCGGTCAAGCAGGTCGCGACCGCGGCGGGATTCAAAAACGAAAAAAGTTTTATCCGGGCTTTTCGCCAATGGGCGGGCATGCCGCCGGCAGAATTTCGCACGAGACACCACACCTGAAAATCAACCGCGCCCTGAGTTGCTGTAAATTCCGCAAAAACCATGGACCTGAAACACCCACCGCGTCGAACCATCCGCTGGCACTCCAAACCTGTGTCCAGTGCACGCAGCGGCGTCGAAGTGCTGGACGACGGCCGCATTCACTGCTGGATAGACCACGCGCCGGTACGCGGAGTGACACCGGCCATGCTGGTGTGGTGGTTCAAAAACATGGAGGGCGAGGTGGAACACCAGGGGCAGATGGTTTCACGCTACGGCCTCTGGCACCCGGCCGACCATGTGCGCTTGCGCTACGCAAAGCGCCTGCCCGATGGCAGTATCGGCGTTGGCAGCGTTTTTCATATCACCGAAATGCTGGGTGCACGGCCGGAATATCTCGTCAATGTCCTCACGGACGTGGTGCGCCTTGATGAAGGCGGCTTCGGCCACCGCCCGCGCTTTCACGGCCTGCGCGCCGCGCGCATGGACTACACATTCGCACCGGTGCCTGGCGGCACCGACTACCGCAACAGCCTCACCGTTGGCTTTGAACGCTGGCCGGGGCGGCTGCTCAATCCGCTGATACGGCGCTTTGTGTTTGACCAGGCCAGGGGCCACGCCTGGATCAAACACAACATCGAGGAAGTCGGCCAGCTCGAGGCGTTTTTACCGCAGCTCCATGCTGCGCAAACCCGGCGGGAATAAGGGCAAAGCGTCGCCAGGCCTTACTTGCCCGCCGCCTGCCGCTGGGGCCGCTGCACCGCGCGGATCACCGCACGGCCGCCACCGCCACAATAAAAGCGGTCGGCGCCGTCGGACTCCAGCCCTGAAATATTCGCGCCGGCCGGCATGTCGAGTGCCTCCAGCGTTTCACCGGTCTGGGGATCAATGCGGCGCAACTCGCTTTCCTCCCCTTCCCAGGTGGCGTGCCACAAGTCGCCGTCGACCCAGCTGACGCCGGTGACAAAACGGTTGGACTCGATGGTGCGCAGCACGGCGCCGGTTTGCGGATCGATCTGCACAATCTTGCGCTCGCGGTGCTGGCCCACCCAGAGCGTGCCTTCGGCCCAGGCCATGCCCGAGCAGCCACCGCCCGGCGCGGGGATGGTGGCAATCACACGGCCGCTGGCCGGGTCGATTTTCTGGATGTGATCCTCGGCGATCTGGAACAGGTGCCGGCCGTCGAAGGCCATGCCCGCATGGGCCGGCAGGTCCAGGCTGCGGGCAATCTTTCCGCTGTCCGGATCGAGCGCATGGAGCTGCTTGCCCGAGGCGAACCAGACCTGGCTGCCGTCATGGGTGACGCCCGCGACTTGATCAATCCCCGGGAAGGGGCCGTATTCCCGGACGATGGTGGCTTTGTTTTTTTTCATGCCGCCATCCTAGCCAGCCGGCAGCGACACCGGGAGTAACAAGCTTGTCGTGAATCCGGCCACCACCGGCACCGCCGTCCAGCGCCGTGAGCGGCCACGGCCCAACCCCACCACCTTGCCGGCCAGCGCCAGCGCTTCCAGCGCGCGCTGCACCGTGCGCTGGCTCGCGCCCAGGGCCAGCGCCAGGTCCGAGCTCGACCACGACTCTCCGTCGGCCAGCAGGGCCAGCACTTGCCCGTGCTCGCCCTCGACCGGCGGCGCCAGCAGCGCCACATCGCCGGGGTGCTGCAGCGCCAGCACAAAACCGCGGGGGGTCGCGTTCACGCGCGCGAGCGGGCGCAGCAGCGTGCGAAGCCGCCCCATCTCGACCCGCAGCCGCGCGCGGTAGGACTCGTCCGCTTGCTTGCCGCGGAAGGCACGCGCAACCAGCGTCTCGCGCGGCACGTCGGCGGGCCAGGCCTCGGCCAGCGTGCGCACCAGCGCAAACAGCACCGGCCGGCTGGCCAGTGGCACCACACGGCCGGCCTGCCGCACCCCATAACGGCAGGCATCGACGACCAGCGTGTCCGTGGCGAACAGGGTCTCCACATCCTCGAGCAACAGGGTCCGAGCCTGGCCGCGCATGATCAGGCGCGCGGCCGGCGCGTCGAGTGCGCGCGAGGCCGAGTGGACTTCTTCCAGCAACGCGGCGATGCCGGCCCGGCGCGCTGCGCGTTCTGCGTCCGCGAGGGCGCTGCGCGCCGCCATGATGCGCAGGCGCCGCACGGCCAGTCCCGCGACCGCCAGCGCGTGGGCGGCCGCCGATGCCGGCGGCAGCGGCGCCGGGTCCAGCCCCGCCAGTGTGTGTTCGGCCTCGTCGAGTTTGCCGATCAGCAGCAGGCGCCGCGCCTGCAGATGCCTGGCGTGTGCGGCATTGGCCTGGTCACCGTGGGCCTCCAGCGTGGCCCGGGCCGCATCCAGCGCCGCGGCCGGCCAGCCCAGCTCGCGCGAGACCAATGCAACTTCAGCTTCGGCCACCACACAACGCGCCCGCGCCACCGCCTCTTTGGCGCCGAAGGCACGCGCGGCACTGCGCAGCAGCAACTTGGCGCGCGCCATGTCGCCGAGGCGCGCCATCGCGATGCCGCGCAGGGCCAAAGCGGGTGCGTCATTGCGCAGGGCCACACGGTTGAGCGCACCCAGCACGTCACCGGCAGCCAGCGCCAGGCCGGCGGCGGTGATCAGCGCGTCCATGCCAATCCCGCCAGATTTGTCACTCCCACTGTTCGCATGATCGTTCCTACTATAAGCGCGTGCTTCATCAACCCAACCCACAAAGGAACACCGCAATGACCACACACACCACAGCCACACGCGAGGAATGGCGAGCCGCCCGGCTTGCACTGCTGGCCGCCGAGAAGGACCTGACCCGCCGCAGCGACGCACTCGCGCAGCAACGCCAGCAACTGCCCTGGGTACGGGTGGACAAGGCCTACCTCTTCGACACCGACACGGGCAAGGCCTCGCTCGACCAGCTGTTCCAGGGCCGCTCGCAGCTGATGGTTTACCACTTCATGTTCGGGCCCGACTACACCATGGGCTGCCCCTCATGCTCGATGATTGCCGACGGCTTCAACGGCTTCGCGATCCACCTGGCCAACCACGACGTGACCCTGCAGGCGGTGTCACGCGCGCCGCTGGCCAGGCTGCAGGCCTTCAGGCAACGCATGGGCTGGACCTTCCCCTGGGCCTCGTCCTTTGGCAGCGACTTCAACTTCGACTTCAATGTCTCGTTCACCGAGGACCAGCAGCGCAACAAAGGCATTGACTACAACTTCAGCACCGAGCCCAAGTTCGTCTGGCGCAGCGGACAGGAAGGCGCCAGCGACGGCCCGGTGGCCGACCTCGCACGCGGCACCGGCACCGACCCGGCCACCTACACGCGCGAGCGCCCGGGCATGAGCACCTTTGTGCGCGAGGGCGGCGAGATTTACCACTGCTACTCGACCTATGCGCGCGGTGTCGACGGCATCTGGGGCGCCTATGCCTGGCTGGACCGCGCACCGCTGGGCCGCAACGAAACCGGCATCTGGTGGCGCCGCCATGACGAGTACAACAACGCGCCGGCGCCCGCGGCCCATGCCTGCTGCGCCTGAGCTGCTTCGCCGGCTTGCTGCCCTGCCCGGCGCCGGCATGGGGCTGTGCGCTGCCGCCGCAGCAGCCACCATCGCGTCCGGCCTCGCCATGCAGGACATGGGCGAGCTCCCCATGCCCGGCGGCTGGACGCTCTCCAGCGCCTGGATGCCGATGTGCGGGCAAAGCTGGGCGGAAGCCGCTGCATCGTTCACCGGCATGTGGGTGCTGATGATGGTCGCGATGATGCTGCCTGCCCTGCTGCCGCGGCTGCGGCATCTGCCACCGGGCCTGGCCGCGCGCGCCGCTGCGGCTTACTTCTTCGCGTGGAGCGTGCCGGGCATGGTCGTTTTTGCGCTGGGGGCCTTGCTCACGCAGATGCTGCTGCAGATGAACACCCTCGCCAGCAGCGTACCCGCGCTGTCAGGGCTGGTCGTGCTGCTCGCCGGCATCTTCCAGCGCACGGCGTGGAAGGCGCGCCAGCTCGCGTGTTGCCGGCAGCAGGCCATGCGTGAGCCCGCACAGGCCAGCGCCGCCTGGCGCCACGGCCTGCGCCTGGGCCGGCACTGCCTGTTGTCCTGTGCCGGGCTGACGGCCCTGCTGCTGGTGATGGGCGTGATGGACCTGCGTGCCATGGCCATCGTCACAGCCGCCATCACGGCGGAACGGCTGGCGCCGGACGGTGAAGGTATGGCCCGCCTCAGCGGTGCGGTCGCCATGGCGGCGGGCTTGATGCTGACGGCACGCGCGCTCTGGCCCGCCTGACGCGGCGGCCCATAAAAGGCATTGGCCTACAGGGCCAGGTCAACAGTGACGACGTCCCGCCCGGGTCGGCTTGCTTAAGGTGGTTGTCAAGTTCCCGTCATCCAGACGGAACCAGAAACATCTTCAACCCACGCCCCCGGGCGATAAAGGAAAAACCATGTCCGACAACAACCACGTCATCAGTGTCCTCAACGATCTGCTGGAAAATTCACGCGATGGTGAATACGGCTTCAAGACCTGCGCCGAGCAGGTTGAAACCGCCAGCGCCAAAACCCTGTTCGCCACGCGCGCTGCGGGCTGCGCCCAGGCCGCGAGCGAACTCGAAGCCATGATCGTCCAGTACGGCGGCAAACCTGCTTCCGGCGGTACCGCCGCCGGCGCGCTGCACCGCGGCTGGGTCCAGGTCAAGGGCTCCGTCGGTTTCGACAGCGAGCTGGCGATTCTGGAATCGTGTGAAAAAGGTGAAGACGCTGCCATTGCACGCTACCGCAAAGCGCTGAAAGAAGACGGCCTGCCTGCCGACGTGCGGGCGCTGATCGAACGCCAGGCGGCCGGCGCACAGAAGAACCACGACCAGATCCGTGACATGCGCAATATTGCGCGCGCCCAGGACTAAGGAAGCGCTGAACAAGTCCCCTGCGGCCCGCGATCATCCGGACTCGGGCGGTCTGCGGCGTTGAATTTCTTGCCAATAGCCAGCTATTGGCTGCGAAATCAGCCTTGCATCCCATCCCGATCCGGCTGCCGCACATCTGCAAGGACTCATGCAGCGCTCCCTGACTTCTGCGCTGTGAAGAAGCCCCTGCGGGGGCTTTTTTGTGTCTGCGCAGGGTGAGCGAGCTGTCATCCCGGACTTGATCCGGGATCCATCCCAGGCGCTACAGCCGACGCGCAAACCGTGGATTGCGGGTCAAGCCCGCAATGACAAGGTCAGTTCCTTTCGCAGCGCTGCTTGCCGCGCAGGGCAAGGGGATCCCGGCTGCCCGGCTTTTTATAAATCAAATTGGCCTCCAGCCCCCGCCAGCCTTGCGCAAGCCGCTATCAATAACGTAGCGAGGGGCTAGGCTTTGGCGGGATTGATCAGGTACTTGGTGCCGGTCGCGCGCTGGCCGTAGACCGCGATTTCGGCGGGCTGCAGCGCCTCCACCAGCGAGATCTCTTTCGAATAGCTGCTGGCAAAAGTGGTCTTGAGTTCTTTGGCCACGCGCTGGCGCAGCGCCTGCGCCGCTTCCGCGCCGATGCGCTGCAAAAACGGGAACAGCAGCCAGCCGCCCATGCCCCAGGCCATGCCGAAGCTGCGGTTGAACTCGGTGGGCCGCGTGTCCAGCCCGCCGTAGATGTAGACCTGCTTGTGCGTGGTCGAGCCGTAACGGCTGTATTCCTTGGCCGTGCGGTTCAGCGCGGCTTCCATGGCGCTCAGGATCTGCCCGGCCAGCTTGCCGCCGCCGGTGGCGTCGAAGGCCAGCGTGGCACCGGTGGCCACCAGTGCCTGGGTCAGGTCTTCCATGAAGGTGGGCGCTGTGGCGTCGCACACATGTTTGGCGCCCTGCGCCTTCAGCAGCGCCGCCTGTTCCGGCTTGCGCACGATGTTGACCAAGGCGATGCCGTCCTTGAGGCAGATGCGGTTCAGCATCTGGCCCAGGTTGGACGCCGCCGCCGTGTGCACCAGCGCCGTGTGGCCTTCGCGTTTCATGGTTTCCGTCATGCCCAGCGCCGTCAGCGGGTTGACGAAGCAGGACGCGCCTTCGGCCGGTGTCGTGCCGTCGGGCAGCAACAGGCACTGCTCGGCCTTCACGCAGCGGTATTGCGTATACATCGCGCCGCCCAGCAGGGCCACGGTTTTACCCAGCAGCGCCTGCGCGGCGGCACCGCTGCCGGCCGCCACGACCACACCGGCACCTTCGTTGCCGACAGGCAGCGCCTGGCCCAGGCGGCCGGCCATGGACTTCATGGCCGCCGGCGGGATCTGCATCGTGGCCACCGGCTGCGCGGCTGTGCCAGACAGCTTGACGGTGTTGATGTCGGCCGCGCCGAACAGCAGGCCGATGTCGGAGGGGTTGATCGGTGTCGCCTCGATACGCACCACCACCTCGTCGGCGGCAGGCGCGGGTGTGGGCACGGCGACCAGCGAGAGCTTCAGCTCGCCTTCGGGCGTGACCAGGGACTGGAGTTGAAGGCCGGTGGGGGTGGGGGATGGGGTCATGGCGGTTTCTCCGGGTAGTCGATGTTCTCAGCCGGGGACCTTACACCGTTCGGACCTTCTCTGCACTGCCCAGGCCGGCCTCACCCGTTCGGGCTGAGCCTGTCGAAGCCCCCACCCGTTCGGGCCGAGGCCACACCGTTCGGGCTGAGCCTGTCGAAGCCGCCTCACCCCTTCGACAAGCTCAGGGCGAACGGCTTATCCACTAGACTCCCGTTACCAAAAACAAAGGAGACAACCATGCGCCACCTCTCGATTTCCAAACCCCTGCTGTCAGCTGCCCTGGGCCTCGCCGTCCTGTTCGGCGCCGCCACGGGCGCGCTGGCCCAGACCAAACCCAAGGTGACCGACATCGGCGACAAACCCGCCTCGGCCATCTATATCGGCAACAGCTTCTTTTATTACAACAACAGCCTGCACAACCATGTGGGCCAGTTGATTACTGCCGGCCAGCCCGGCTTCCGCCACCGCGCCAGCTCGGCCACCATCAGCGGCTCCGGCATGAACTGGCACGACGTGGAAAGTTACTTCCGCCCCAACGCCGTCGGCTCCTACTCCTTCGGCGCCAACAACACCGTCAGCTTCAACAAGCTGGAACGGCTGTTCGACCTCGCGATCATGATGGACTGCAGCCAGTGCCCGCTGCACCCGCAGCTCAAGCCGCTGTTCCATGAGTTCGCGAAAAAGCATTCGGACACCGTGCGCAAACACGGCGCCAAGCCGGTGTTTTTCATGTCCTGGGCCTACAAGGACGTGCCGTCCATGACGGCCGAACTCGCCGAGGCTTACACCCAGGCCGGCAATGACAACAACGCCCTAGTGATTCCCGCAGGCCTGGCCTTCGGCAAGTCCATCGCCAAAATGCCGCAACTCGACCTGTACGTCGCCGACCTGCGCCACCCCAGCGTGGCCGGCAGTTATCTGGCCGCCTGCGTGACCTATGCGACGCTGTTCAAAGCCTCACCGGTGGATCTGAAGTACACGGCCGGCCTGGACCCGGCGATTGCGAAACATCTGCAGACGGTGGCCTGGGAGACGGTGCAGGAGTATTTCAGGCCTTAATGCTTGACGACAATCAAAGGTGGAGGCCGCATGGAAGAAGAGCAAGACGCCGGACGCGATTTAAGAATTAAGGCTGCCGCGAAAGCGCTCGGAGAACCGTTCGGCGTCGAGTTCACCGACACGGTCTCGAAGATGCGTACTCACCTCCTGATCGCTGCCGTCATATCCATAGCGGCAGTTCTTCTGGATCTTCGAATTAAGCACGACACACCGATCTTCGGTGTAATTTTTGAAGGCCTTACGGAGAAAAAAATACTGTTCGGACTTCTCGCCATCAATAGCTATTTGATCGTTCATTTTTTCTGGTGCAGCCTGGATTCTTTGAGGGAATGGCGGCTTCGACGAACCGGAACGATGGTGGCATATGTTGACGTCGCTACTACGTCATTTTTCGGCAGCGAGGATCTTGACTTCACTGACGATGCTCGCCAGTCAACGCTTTACCGTTGGTGGTCTCAGAACGCAAAGAGGATCGTCGCCGTCCCGCACGCCATTGCAAAAATTGACGACCAAGTCACCACAATGATGGCAGGAGTGATGGAAGAGCTAAACAAGGGTCAAACCCCAGCGCTCACCAGCTTGCAAACTACCTTTATGTCACTTCGCGAGCAACTCAATGCGGTCACAGAAGCAATTAAAGATACAAAAAAGGCCTTGGAGAGCGAAAGAATTCCGGCTTCGCTTGAGCGATTCGACTCCGCATTTCGAGACCTTCTAAGAAGTCAGAACAATCGCTGGCTCTTTTTGGAGTGGATATTTCCACTTGGACTCGGGTTGGCAGCAATTGGGATGCTGGGGTACAAAATTTACTCGGGCGGCTAGAAGCGAGGCACACTCCAAGGTCATAGCACATGTTGTGTTTTTCGCAAACATCGATCTAGATTGGTTTGCGAAACATCTGCAGACGATGGCTTGGGAGACGGTGCAGGAGTATTTCAAACCGTGATCGAGACTAAACAGCTGGCAACGAAATTTCTTCGCCTTCGCAATATTCGTTTGGCAAGCGTCACTACGAAGCAAAGTAACGACGAAGGTAATGATCCTCTTGCTCTCTCGATTTGCAACGATAGGTCTGGGAAACCATTTCTCGAATGGTTTCCCCGTTGTCCCCAGCCTTTTCCTCGGCTGCAGACAAGTCAACTGCGGCAAGTTCTTCCTCTGTAAATCCGTTAGCCGGCATCGGATGAATCGTCCAAATCTCTTTAATGCTAACCGTCGAGCCGTCTGAAAGTCTAATCGCTGACAGCATCTCGGCAAGCTTGGCCGCTCCAGCTCCGTACATCATCGCGTAGGACGCTGCGGGATCCACTGTTACGTCTATGTGAGGTTCACCGTTATAAACGGTGATGTCGCAGCGCTGCTTACGGAAAGCCAAAAACTCTAATTGGTGAAACAAGAAACTCAATCGCGAGCCGAATTGCTTTTCAATCACTTCTTTGGCGGCGTGTAATTCGGACTCACTGTTCATGACTACTCCATATGTAGACGATCAAATCGACTATGGTTAATTAGTTTGAGCGTACGACTTAAATCACCAGCATGAAGACGCCCCCCCCTTGTTACTAACAAAACAAGCAAGCGTACGCACTAAATGCCGCTCTGCCTCCGAGCTGCGGATGTAATTGCATCAACATAGCGGGTCATGTCATCAGCACTTTCCAAGGCAAATACCTGAGCGTGATCTACCAGCAAATTTACACTTTGCCGCACATCCGCCCTATGCGAACCAGCGGCGACAACATACTTCGCAGTATTCGCACCAAAAACCTTGACCGCTTCGCTTAAAACAAACGTTTTTGCTTGAGCTTCGAGCTTCTTGCCCTTGAGACTTTGGGTCTCAAAATCAATAGTTTCAGTAATGTGCATAACTGAATTTTTCAAGGCGAAATCTGCAACAATTCCATGTTCCACAGATATAGGAAATTGTTCGATGACTTGATGATTGTCTATGTCGTGGTCGTTCCGGCTCCACAATCCTCGCGACTTGAAGTGATCCCGTAGTTTGCGCCGAACAACATTTCTTCGGCGTGAGATAGGAGCAACATTGGTTTGCGCTATCGTGGGAGGATTTACAGACTCTGTAAGCACCGCTCTCACTTGGGCTTGATAGTCTGCCTCATCGTTATAGGCAAAGCTGCCTACAAATTCATCTACCAGAACACCCCAACGAGCACCATTAAAACTTTCTCGCAACGAAGCAATATCTTGCACGCCTCGCGCTAGTTCGTACGTAAGTTGCGCAGTTTGGATCAACTTCGATTCAGGGAATGACGGGTTGATAGCACGCATCTTTTGCACCCCGTCGACTACGCGAACATCCCAACCTTGGCGCCGCTGGAACACGGCACCGCCGACAACCGAATCCAATCGATCGATGGTGGGATTAATCAGCAATAGCGAATAATGTGCAACATTCATGGCATAGCTCCAGCTACGAGGTCTGCTCTGTTTGACCAGTCAGGCGTTCCCCACCAATCCACCAACTCAAGGCGTCTTTGAGCATCGACCCAAGCAGCGGGCGCGGAATCGACAATTTCTTCGATTTCCGCTTTTGAAATTTGTTTCCACCTATCCACAACACTCAAAGCCGTAGCTTTATCCCAGCCCGCTTCATTCTCCCAAACGGGGCGGCATAGCATGGTCTTAGATAAAGAAGCGGGAGGCGGCAAAGGAAGCGGCCACCCTGACGTCCAGAAACATCTGCTGTGATCCATTGCTTTTACCACCGTATCGCCGGCTAGTTGGAGATACAAGTAATTGTTTAAATGCCGATCCACATTGTGAATTAGCAGGTCAAACGCATAAATGGAACTGAATTCAAGTGGGTTTGTTACCGTTCCAATAATCCCAGGATAGTAAGCCTCCGCACCGCCCTCCCATTTTGAGCCAAACATGAATACACCTGGGTTCATTTCAAGCTCAACAGCAAAACAGTCAGGGACAAGTAAAGTGCACTTGCGCGCAAGCTTTTGCGCCACCCATTCCATTAGAGGCAAGCAATGAACTTTGCTTTGGTCTTTGCACAAATATCGATCCTGAGTGGCGTCTTCAATAGCGACGCAACACGCATCAGCAGTTGGAGGGGCAGGTTTTATTCGCTTACAAAGAACGTGATGCGCGAGTGCGCCTAAATTAACAGTTGCCAATTCCCTGCCTCCGTTAAAGCGAGTCACATCCTGTGCTCGTATTTTTTATGGGTAACTCAATGTAAACCGTATGGTGCAAATTGACCAGCTTAATAACCCACGACACTGAGCGCTTTCGGCTGCCATCATGGCAAAGTGCCCTCACCTCACGCGGCACGTAAATTGCTTTTCTCAGGTGCGCAAATGCCACGATCATGTCACCCCACTGAAAGCGAACCATGACCACTTTTCGCACCTCCTGCCTGGCGTTTTTCGCCGCCTCCAGCCTCACCCTCGCCGCGCCCACCTTCGCCCAAGACACCTACCCCAGCAAACCGGTCAAAGTCATCGTCGCCCTGCCCGCCGGCGGCAGCGTGGACATGGTGGCGCGGCAGCTGAGCCAGCAACTGGCGACTGACCTGGGCCAGCCTTTTGTGGTGGACAACCGGGCCGGCGGCTCGGGGCAGATCGGCGTGCCGGTGGTGGCCAAGTCGCCGCCGGACGGCTACACGCTGATGGTGTCGCCGGCGTCCTTCCTCACGACGAACAAGAGCATTTTCAAGACCCTGCCCTACAACCCCGAGACCGACTTCGTGGCGGTGACCAAGCTGGTGAACCAGGCCATGGTGCTGGTGGTGAACGACAAGGCCAAGTACGGCACGCCGGCCGGCATACTGGCGGCTGCCAAGGCCAGCCCCGGCAAGCTGACTTACGCGTCTTCGGGTGACGGCAGCCCGCAGCACCTGGCGGGCCTGATGTTCGAAAGCCGGGCCGGCATCAAGCTGCTGCACATTCCCTACAAGGGCGGTGCGGCCGCGATCACCGATTTGATCGGCGGCCAGGTGGACATGGCGTTTGCGCCGCTGCCCGAAGCGCTGCCGCACATCAAGTCGGGCAAGCTGTTTGCGGTGGGTGTGCTCAGCGAAAAGCGCGCGATCTCCGCGCCCGACATTCCGACGCTGCGCGAAGGCGGCGTGAACAACGTCGTGCTGTCGGCCTGGATTGGCCTGCTGGCCCCGGCCAAAACGCCGCAGCCGGTGCTGGACAAGATTAGCAAATCGGCGAAAGCCTTTCTGCGCGGTGATGCCAAAAACAGGCTGATCGAGATCGGCATGGAGCCGGCTGCCGATGAAAGCAAGCCGCTGGCGCAGGTGATCTCGGAAGAGATCCGCATCCACGCCGAGCTGGTGAAAGCGGCCGGGCTGGTGCCGCAGTAACAGCGCAGCCCCGGGCCGCTGTTCTTACTTATTTCTTGACCGAACAGGTGCCGATCGGGTGGAGCTCGATCCCCCAGCCGATGTGTTCACCCGGCGTGGCGGCGGGATGCAGCGAGGCGATGCGTATCGCCTCTTCCTTGTCGGCAGCCTCGATGACAAAAAAAGCCGCCGACCATTTCCTTGGCTTCGGCATAAGGCCCGTCGGTCACGACGGGTTTGCCGCCACGCGGGCGCAGGCCGAAGGTGGCTTTGGGTCCCTGGAGCGAGCCGCTCCAGACCAGGGCGCCGGTTTGCTGGAGTGGCCGACTTTGGATCAGGCGCTGCGATTTCCATAGCTGCTTGCGCCTAGCTCACAAGAACTGCGGGTCGGTGAGATGTATGAATTATGTGTAAACGCATGTGCCCCCCGCAGCGGCTCCGAAGAGCGGTCGGCTACAAAATTTGTCCCGGCCTACAATTCCAATCCCTTGCCTCTAACATCTAACCGCATGCGCCGCACATTCGCCAGTTTGCTGCTTGTGTTTCTGTACGGCGCAACCAATGCGGCTCCGTCGATCGAAGGAGTTTGGCTTACATGCGTGCCTGAAGCGAAGGGACGAAGAAATCCATTCAACCTGCTCTCGATTGAACGCGAAGGAACTCAATACGTCGTGCGCGAGGAGTGGGGCAGCTACTACGCGTTCCGAGGTATCGGGACTCGTGTGGGGAACACGTTGATCGTGCGTGGTTGCGACTCGTACCAGGGCGAGCATCGGGATGGATGCAATCCCGACAATCCACCCATTGCGAGGAAGATCAAATTGCCGTTGCCGTCAAAGACGCCGTCATCCATTGCAAAGGCGTTCAGACAGTCTCAGCCAATCAAAGTCCCCGGACACGCCTGGCAAACAATCGCGTCACAGTGCGAAGCTTACGTCGGAGCTTTGGAGGAAAAAGGAGAGACGCCAAAATGAGCTTGCCTTCCTGCCGCATAGCACGCCAACTGCAGCGATGAGGCCTGATCAAAGCCCCCCCAGGTCAATCCACCTCCCACATTTTCCCTCAGCGTCGCGGCCAGATGCCATGAAGCCGCCCGCAGCTCGTCCTTGTACGCCGCTTCGATGAAGGCAATACCGCAACTCAAAAACCGGAGCCAGCGCTATTTCTTGACCGAGCAGGTGCCGATCGGGTGCACCTCAATGCCCCAGCCGATGTGTTCACCCAGCGTGGCGGCGGGATGCAAGGAGGCGATGCGGATAGCTTCTTCCTTGTCCGCAGCCTCGATGACAAAAAAGCCGCCCACCATCTCCTTGGCTTCGGCATAAGGCCCGTCGGTCACGACGGGTTTGCCGCCGCGCGGGCGCAGGCCGAAGGTGGCTTTCGGCCCCTGAAGCGAGCCGTTCCACACGAGCTTGCCGGTCTGCTGCAGGGCGGCGTCCTTGGCGGGCAAGGCTTCCACCAGCGCCTGCATGTCGGCGGGCGCCATGGCGTCCATTTTTTCGGGGTCGTAGTAGGCGAGGCAGAGGAATTGCATGGGAATGTCCTTTGTAATCAGATTAAGTTGAGTGTCACATCAACACGACGAACGGCATGCCCGGGTTTCGACATCGCGTATGCTGGCATTTTTTTGGAGCCTCCCCATGCGCGCCAATCTGGCCATTGCCCTGGCCTCATCTTTTCTGCTTCTGGTCGCGCTTGGGCCTGCAAGGGCCCAGACCGCAGCGCCCGCCGCATCCGTGGAAAAGGCCAGGTTGTTGTATGCCTGTTTTCACTTCGCCAATGAAGGTAGCAAAGGCGCGGCGCCACCGCAACAGGAGCAATTGCGCCGCATCGCCATGAAATTCCTGGCGCTGGCGACGCAAGAGGTGGTGGCCGCGGACCCCGACAAGAACCCCCTCAACACGCAACTTGCAACCCAGACCAGCGCCGAGGGAAAAGCTGATTTTGTCGGCATGATCACCGAGGCCAGCAAACTGCCAACGGCTGACGAAACAAATGCACGAATCGGCCAGTTTGCGAACTCCTGCACAAAAGCGATGAACTAAGAGGCGTTCTGGAGGGCGATCACCCACCGATAGACGAAAAAAAGGCTCCCATCAGGAGCCTTTTTATTCAGCAGAAGGCCTCTCAGCCCGCCACGTCCTCGGTCACCTGTTCCGTGATACCAATGCGGTCCAGCGCCTCGGCCAGATTCGCCACGGTCTTGTCGACGTTGTGCCACTTCTCCAGGCCGAACAGGCCGATGCGGAAAGTCATGAAGTCCGCGCCCTCGTCGCACTGCAGCGGCACGCCGGCGGCGGTTTGCAAACCCTCGGCCAGGAATTTCTTGCTCGACTGGATTTCGGGGTCGGTGGTGTAGCTGACCACCACGCCCGGGGCCTTGAAACCTTCGGCGGCCACGCTGGGCAGGCCGCGCGCTTCAAACAACTTGCGGACCTTGCCGCCGAGCGCGATCTGCTCGTCGCGGACTTTGGCAAAGCCGTAGGCCTGGGTTTCCTTCATGGCGGCGCGCAGGCGCGTGAGCGCGTCGGTCGGCAGGGTCGCGTGGTAGGCGTGGCCGCCTTTTTCATAGGTTTCCATGATCTGCAGCCACTTCTTCAGGTCGCAGGCAAAGCTGGAGCTGGTGGTGCCGTCGATGGCGGCGCGGGCGCGTTCGCTGAGCATCACCATGGCGCAGCACGGTGAGCTGCTCCAGCCTTTTTGCGGGGCCGAGATCAGGATGTCGACACCCGTGGCCTTCATGTCCACCCACATCGCGCCGGAGGCGATGCAGTCGAGCACAAACAAACCACCCACCGCGTGCACCGCCTCGGCCACGGCTTTCAGGTAGCTGTCGGGCAGGATCATGCCGGCGGCGGTTTCCACGTGCGGGGCAAAGACGACGGCGGGTTTCTCCTTGGCAATCGCGGCCTGGACTTCGGCAATCGGCGCCGGAATCCACGGGGCTTGCGCGCCCTTGGCGGTCTGGCGTGCCTTCAGCACGGTGGACGAGGCGGGAATGTTGCCCATGTCGAAGATCTGGGTCCAGCGGTAGCTGAACCAGCCGTTGCGGATCACCATCACGTGTTTGCCGTGGGCGAACTGACGCGCCACGGCTTCCATGCCGTAGGTGCCGCTGCCGGGCACCAGCACGGCGGAAGGGGCCTGGTAGACCTCCTTCAGGATGCTGGAGATGTCGGTCATCACGCCCTGGAAGCTTTTGGACATGTGGTTGAGCGCGCGGTCGGTGTAGACCACCGAGAATTCGAGCAGACCGTCGGGGTCCACGTTGGGCAGCAATCCAGGCATAGGGTTTACTCGGAGTAGTTGGAAAAATGTCGGGTTGGCAGCTTAGCACGGGCCGCCCGGCGCTGCAGGGGTGGTGGCTTGCGGGCCTGGCGCCCGCCGGAACGGCAAGGCGGGGGCGTCCAAGGGCCGGACAGGCTATAAACCGTCCATCAAGGAAAGGAAGTGAGGAATGGCCAAGCTTGTTTTCGGAATGAACCAGTCGCTGGACGGTTATGTCGACCATACGGAATTTGCGCCGGTTCCCGCGCTGTTTCGCCACTTCATCAATGAAGCCGAGGGACAGGCCGGCAGTGTGTACGGCCGCAAGATGTACGAGATCATGGCTTACTGGGACGAGGAACACCCGGAATGGGGTGCGGACGAGCACGCCTTCGCGGCGGCCTGGCGCAGGCAGCCGAAATGGGTGGTCTCGCGCGCCCACCCACCGGTCGGCCCCAACGCCACCCTGGTTCAAGGCGATCTGGGGGCCGCGATACGCGCGCTCAAGGCCGGGCGCGAGGGCGAGATCGAGGTGGCCGGCACGGAGCTGGCGCACAGCCTGACCCAGCTGGGCCTGATCGACGAGTACCGCATCTACCTGCACCCCGTGGTGCTGGGTCAGGGCAAGCCCTACTTCGCCGGGCCCCGGCCGCCGCTGCGCCTGGTGTCCAGTGAGCGCATGGACGGGGACGTGATCCGCCTGAGCTACGTGCCGGCCTGATCAGGCCGCGTGGTCCCCGGATCGCGTCCGGGATGACACCTCCTGGCCATCGCTATCAATTCAATAGCTGCATCCTCGCGCCAGCCGGGGGCTGGAGGCCTGTTTGATGCACAAAAACCGACATAAGCGCTGCCGGCCCGCCTGCGCCCCGGTCCGGGACGATGTGTTTGATCCACATCAAGTCCGGGCGTGTTCGTCGCCCCTAGCATGTAAAAAATTGTCGGAAAGTACTTCTTATGTTCTATCGCTTCGCGGGCTTTGCGGCCATTTTTCTTTGTCTGGCCCTGCCCGCTCGCGCGGTGGACGGCATCACCCCCAACCAGATCCTGATCGGCCACACCATCACCCTGCAGGGCGGCAAAAACGACTATGGCACGGCCGTGCTGGCCGGCGCGCAGGCCTACCTGCAGTCGGTCAACAAGCGGGGCGGCGTGTTCGGCCGCAGCATCGTCCTCAAGACGCTGGACGACGACAACAAGCCGGCGCAGGCCGAAGCCAATGCGCGCCAGCTGGTGAACACCGACAAGGCGTTTGTGCTGTTCGGCTCCATCGAGGGCGGGCCTTCGACCGCGGTCATGAAGGTGGCGGTGGAAACCGGCGTGCCCTTTTTCGGCCCCATGGCCGGCTCGCCGGGCTTTCGCCGGCCGCACCAGCCGCTGGTGTTTCCGGTGCGGGCCGAACACCGCGAGGAGTTCCGTGCGCTGCTGGACTACGCCAGAAAGACCGGCATGACCCGCGTGGCCTTTGTGCGCTCGGACAGCGACACCGGCCAGCAGCACCTGGAAAACATGAAGCTGCTGTGCATGGAAATGGGCCTGGTGCTGGTGGCCGACCTGCCCTTCAAGTCGGACATCAGCGATGCGCAGATTGTCGAGATGGCCAGACGCCTGGGCGCAGTCAATGCGCAGGTGGTGATCAACCACGGCAGCGCCGGCATGTACGAAAAGCTGATCCGCAGCAGCCAGGGCATGGGCCAGAAGGTCGCCTTCAGCGCGGTCAACTCGGGCTCGGCGCAACTGGTCAAACGCCTGGGCGAGGCCGCGCGCGGCATGGTGTTCTCGCAGGTCATGCCCAGCCCCTGGGAGCGCAAGAGCGCGATCGCGCGTGAGTACCAGGAGGTGTTTGCCCGCGAGAAGCCGGGCCAGGAGTACTCTTACGGCAGCCTCGAAGGCTACGCCACCGCCAAGGCGCTGGTGCTGGCGCTGCGCCTGGCCGGTGACAAGCCGACCCGCGAGGGTTTTGTGCGCGGCCTCAACGGCAACGGCGTGCTCGAAGTGGCCGAGGGCCTGCGCGCCAGCTACAAACCCGACGACCACACCGGCATGACCACGGTGGACCTGGCCATCGTCACGCGCGAGCTCAAGTTCAGGCATTAGGCGCTGGCGGCGGCGCGTGCCCCGGTGACGCAAGCGCTATCACTTCAATAGCTGAATCCTCCCGCCAGCCGGGGGCTGGAGGCCTGTTTGATGCAAAAACCGGGCCCCGCAGGCCAAAAAAAAGCCTCCCGGCGAGGGAGGCTTAGGGGGCAGCGCAGCCGCTTACTTCTTGCGCGCAGCGATGGCTTTTTCAGCCGAAGTCACGAGGTCCGCACCGACGGTGTTTTTCCACTTGTCGTAGACCGGGCGGGTCGCCTTGACGAAGGCTTCGCGTTCGGCCGGTGTCAGCTGGGTCACCGTCACGCCCATGGCGGAAATTTCCTTGAGCAGCGGCTTGTCGGCTTCGGTCAGGCCTTTGCGGGCCAGCGCGATTTCCTGTTTGCCGGCGTCGATGGCGGCCTGGCGCACGATGGCCTGGTCGGCCGGTGTCCATGAAGCGAAGACTTCCTTGTTGACCACGAAGATCAGCGGATCGGCCACATAACCCCAGGTCGTTACGAACTTCTGGCCCACGGTGTGCATTTTCAGCACGGTGAACAGGAACAGCGGGTTCTCCTGGCCATCGACCGCGCCGCTGGACAGCGCGGGCTGGGCATCGGCCCAGCTCATCTGCGTGGGGTTGGCGCCCATGGCGCTGAACATGTCGGAGTAGATCGGCGAGCCGACCACGCGGAACTTCATGCCTTTGAGGTCTTCGGGCGACTTGATCGGCTTTTTGCTGTTGGTGACTTCGCGGTAGCCGTTTTCACCCCAGGCCAGCGGCACGGCGCCGGCCTTGTCGACCGTGGCGAAGATCTGCTTGCCGACTTCACCCTGGGTCAGCGCGTCGATGGCCTGGTAGTCGGGCATCAGGAACGGCAGGGAGAACAGGTTGAGCTCCTTGATCTGCGGCGACCAGTTGATGGTCGAGCCGACGGCCATGTCGATCACGCCCTGGCGCAGCGCGCTGAACTCGCGCGTCTGGTCGCCCTGCACCAGCGACACGCCCGGGAACAGCTTGATGTTGATGCGACCGGCGGTGCGCTCCTTCACGAGGTCGGCCCAGATCTGGCCGGCCATGCCCCAGGGTGTGGGCGGGCCCAGCACCAGCGACATCTTGTACTCGGGCTTGTAGGCGGCCTGCGCCATGGCGCCGGTGCCGAAAGTCAGGGCGGTTGCTGCCAGGGCCAGGCCCAGCAAGGTGCGGCGGAATTTCATGAAGTCTCCTTTTGGTTTGGATAAGCGAACTGACAGAAAAACAAAAACTAGTAACCGAGCTTGCGCGGCAGCCACAGCGCGAGTTCTGGGAAGGCGATGACCAGCACCATCACGATGGCCATCGAAAACAGCATCCAGCCGACCCAGCGCACGGTGGACTCCATCGGCACCTTGGCAATCCGGCAGGACACCATCAGGTTGACGGCCAGCGGCGGCGTGAACTGGCCCAGCGCGACCTTGAGCGTGAGGATCACGCCGAACCAGACCGGGTCCCATTTGTAGTGGTTGACGATGGGCAGCAGCAACGGCACGAAGATCAGGAAGATGGACACGCCGTCGAGGAACATGCCGACCGTGACCAGCAGCAGGATCAGCAGCGCCAGCACGCCGTATTCACCGAGGCCCGAGCCGACGATGGCGCGGGTGACCGGGTCGATCACGCCCAGGGTGGACAGCGAGTAGGCAAAAATGCCGGCGAGCGAGACCACCAGCAGGATCACGGCCGAGAGTTCGCCCGATTCGCGCAGGATCACAAACAGGTCGCGCACCTTGATGGTCCGGTAGATGATCATGCCGACGAACAGGCCGTAAAACACCGCCACCACCGCGGCCTCCGTCGGCGTGAACCAGCCGGCGCGCATGCCGCCCAGGATCAGCACCGGCGCGGCCAGGCCCCAGGTCGCCTCGCGGAAGCTTTTCCAGAAGGCCGGGCGCGGCATGGTGGCTTCCAGCGCGCCCATCTTGTGTTTGCGCGCCATCCAGACCGCGGGAATCATCAGCGCGAGGCCGGCCATCACGCCGGGAATCATGCCGGCGGCAAACAGCGCGGGCACCGAGGCGCCCGGCACCATCACCGAATACACGATGAAGGCAATCGAGGGCGGAATCAGGATGTCGGTGGCGGCGGCCGCACCGACCACGCTGGCCGAAAACGCCGGCGGGTAACCGGCGCGGCTCATCGCCAGGATCATCACGCCACCGACAGCCGCGGCATTGGCCGGACCGGAGCCCGAGATGCCGCCCAGGAACATGGCGACCGCAATCGCCACCAGCGGCAACATGCCGGGGCCGCGGCCGACGATGGCCACGGCGAAGTTGACCAGGCGCAGCGCCACGCCGGAGCGGTCGAAGATGGAGCCGACCAGCACAAACATCGGGATCGCCAGCAGCGGGTATTTGCCGAGGCCGGCATAGAAGTTCTGCGGCACGGCCAGCAGGCCGAACCACTGCACGTCGGCATTGGCCAGCGCGATACAGGCGGCGCCGGCCAGGCCGAGGGCGGCGCCAATCGGCACGCCCATCAGCAAAAGGATGATGAAGGCGACGAATAAAAGAGTGGGGATCATGCCCGGCGCCCCCGGCGCACAAACAGGCCCAGCGCGCGGCCGGCAATTGCCACCGACATGATGGGCAGCCAGATCGTGTACCACCACTGCGGCACGCCGATGCCGGGCGAGGTTTCGCCGTAACGGATGTCGTCGTACACCATGCGGGTGCTGAGCACCGCGATCAGCGCAAACAGCAAAAACACCATGATGGCGCCGAAGCGGGCCAGCGCGCGCTGGCGCGCGGCCGGGCCGTTGTCGGCGAAGTATTCGATGCGGATCTGCCGGTTGCGCGCGACCGAGGCCGAGCCGGCCACCAGCGCCAGCACAATCATCAGGAACACCGAGAACTCCTCGGTCCAGGCAAAGGACTGGCTGGTGAAATAACGCACCAGCACATTCGCAAAGGTGATCAGCGCCAGCAGGCCCATGACGATGACGGTCAGCCAGTCCTCGATCGCCAGCGGAATGACGGTGACTTCATCCTGGTCGGCTGGGTTGGGCGAATCGCCGGGCAGGGGGGTGGTTTCAGGCTGTGACATGGGCTTGGAGGCTGGAGATTAGGGCCAAAGCGCGGGGCGGGCCATTGGGGGATACCTTGAACGATGAGCTTGGGTGAGAGGGTCAGGCGAGCATGGCACGCGCAGCGGATGCGATATCGGCCGCCATGACACGCGACTGGGCCTCGAGCACGGGCGCATAACCGACCGGAATACGCGGCGCGCCCAGGCGTTTGACCTTGCAGCCGGTGGCTTCTGCAGCGGTCGCGGCGATTTCGGCGCCGAAACCGGCCGCCTGCACCGCCTCGTGCACCACCAGCAGCCGGCCGGTCTTGCGGCAGGAGGCCAGCACCGCCTCGCGGTCCCAGGGCCAGATGCTGCGCAGGTCTATCAGTTCGACGGTGATGCCTTCCGTGGCGAGGGTCTCGCAGGCCTGGTCGCAGGCCTGCAGCTGTTTGCTCCAGCTCACCAGCGTGAGGGCGCTGCCGGCACGCACGCTGCGGGCCTGGCCCAGCACGGCTTTTTCTTCGGTGTTGACCTCGCCGGATAGGCCCCACAGCGTCTTGTGTTCCATGTAAACGACAGGATCGCCGCTGGCCAGCGCTGCGCGCAGCAGCGAATAGTTGTCCTGCGGCGTGGCCGGGCAGACCACCACCACGCCGGGCAGGTGCGCAAACCAGCTTTCCAGTGACTGCGAATGCTGCGCGGCCGACGAGTCCCAGATGCCGATGGGCATGCGCACCACCATGGGCACGCGGCCCTGGCCGCCGAACATGAAGCGGTTCTTGGCGGCCTGGTTCACGATTTCGTCCATGCCGCAGAGCGCAAAGTCGACCACACGCATCTCGACCACCGGCCGCAGCCCCGCCAGCGCCATGCCGACGCCGGCGCCGAGGATGGCGGCCTCGCTGATCGGCGTGTCGATCACGCGTTCGCCGCCAAAACGTGCCTGCAGGCCCTGGTACTGGCCGAAGATGCCGCCGCGGCCCACGTCCTCGCCGATCACCACCACCTTGGCGTCGGCTTCCATTTCATGCGCGACGGCCAGTGCCGCGGCTTGTGCATACGTCATCAGTGCCATGTGCCGGCTCCGGTGGTCTGCACGTCGGTAAACGCCGCGGCCGCATCGGGCCAGGGCGCGGCATCGGCGCCGGCCACGGCCGCGGCCACCTCCGCCAGCGCCTCGCTGTCGATGGCGGCAAGCACGGCCGCGTCGCCGCCGGCCTGCAGCCAGGCGGCGCGGGCGCGCGCGATCGGGTCGGTCTTGAGCGCCTCGTTCAGTTCATCCGGGTTGCGGTAGGCCGCCGGGTCCACCGAGACATGGCCCTTGACGCGGTAGGTGATGGCATGCAGCAGGCGCGGGCCGACGCCCGAGCGCACCTGCTGCACCAGCGTGGCGGCGGCGGCAAACACGGCCAGCACATCGTTGCCGTCGACCTTGACGGCAGGGATGTCGAAACTTTCGGCGCGCGCCGAGGCGCCCTCGCCGGCCGTCATCGGCCCGCTCGCCGTGGTGGCGCTCCAGCGGTTGTCTTCGCAGACAAACAACACCGGCAGGCTGTAGACCTGGGCCCAGTTCAGCGCTTCGAGGAAAGGCCCGCGGTTGATGGCGCCGTCGCCGAAGAAACAGACCGTGATCGCATCACGAGCCTTGTCACCCCCTGACGCCGGCGTACCGGCGCCTCCCCCGGTGGGGGACGAAGCGGCTTGGGAGCGGCCCTGCGCCGCTCGCAGTTTCTGCGCATGGGCCGCGCCGACCGCAATCGGCAGGCCGGCCGCCACCACGCCGTTGGCGCCCAGCATGCCGACCGAGAAGTCGGCGATGTGCATGGAGCCGCCCTTGCCGCCGTTAAAACCGCTGGCCTTGCCGAACAGCTCGCTCATCATGCCCTGCATGTCGGCGCCCTTGGCCAGCGTGTGGCCGTGGCCGCGATGGGTGGAGGTCAGATAATCTTCGCGCTGGAGGTGCGCGCAGACGCCGGCCGGTACGGCTTCCTGGCCGGTGGACAGGTGCAGCGGGCCGCGCACCCGGGCACTGCCGTCGGCGGCCTTGCCATAAGCGCTGACGCCTCCCTGACTGGCGATTTCCGCTGCGTTTTCAAAAGCCCGGATACGGACCATGGTGCGGTACAACGCCGCGAGTTGTTCTGCCTTGCCGCTCAAAAGTGTCTCCGGCTGCCTGGTGGGCTTATTGATATGTGTGCATTGTATTGGGCCGCGGCCCCGGTTTTACCGGAGGTGGCCGGCCAGTTCGGCCATGTCGGTGAATATCCAGCTGGCGCCGGCCTGGCGCAGGGCCGCCGGCGCATCGTGGCCGGCCTCCGGCGGGCTGTAGCCGAAGACGGTGGCGCCGGCCGCCACGCCGGCCATCACGCCGGTCACGGTGTCTTCGATCACTGCGCAGCGTGTCGGGTCCACACCCAGCGCCGCGGCGGCGGCCAGGTAGACATCGGGCGCGGGTTTGGAGCGCGGCATCTCGTGGCCGCTGAAAACGCGGTCGCCGAAATACGGCCTGAGGCCACACCTGTCGATCTGCAGCTCGACCTTGTAACGGTCGGCGCCCGAGGCGCAGGCGATGCGGCCCCCGTACAGCGCGTGGATGGCAGCGGCGGCCTCAACCGCGCCGCGTATCGGCTTGACACCGGCCTCGATGCCGAGGTTGCGACGCTCGCGGAAGCGGTTCATCCAGTCGTCGTTGATGGCCTGGCCGGTCCGGGCCTCGATCAGCGCGGCCTCGTCCTTGACCGCCTTGCCGATGAACAGGCGCATGCACTCGTCGGCGCTGAGCTTCCAGCCCAGCTCTTCCAGCATGTCGCGCAACACGCCGTTGGTGATGGTTTCGCTGTCCACCAGCACGCCGTCACAGTCGAACAACACCGCATCGAATTTCAGCACCAGATTCCCTTCTTGCTACATGTTTGATAGCTGCTTGCCACCACCGGACGGGGGCTGGAGGCCGATTTGACTCACAAACTAGAGCTGATCGCCGTCCACATAGTACCAACGGCCGGCGCCCTCGCCCTCGCGCGTGAAGCGGCTGCGTTCATGCAGACGCAGTGCCGGGCTGCCCGGACTTTTCTGGCGCGCGACAAATTCGACCTCGGCGTGGGTGGCGTCCAGCACGCGGTGTTGCCGCAGCTCCAGGCCCAGCCATTTCACGCCGGTATCGAAGCTGATGGACGGCGGGCGCCGGCTGGTATGCCAGGTCGCCAGCAGGTAGTCGGCACGCTCGAGCACAAAGGCGGTGTAACGCGAGCGCATCAGCGACTCGGCGTCCGGCGCGGGTGTGGCCTCGAAGTGGGCGATGAAGCGGCCGCAGCAGGCGTCCAGGCGCAGCGGCTGCCCGGCCGGGCCGGGCCGGCCGCAGGGGCAGGCAGGCGCGGACGGCGGCGGCATCAGCCGCAGCCGCTGGTTCTGGCCTTGCGCTCTTCCAGGGTTTCGGTCGGCGCGCCCTGCTTGACCCATTCGGCATACCCGCCGTCGATATGGGCGACGTTGGTCATGCCCATGTCCTGCAGGGTTTTGGCGGCCAGTGCGCTGCGCCAGCCGGCGCCGCAGAACAGGATGAACTCCCGGCCCTCGTCGGCGAACAGCGGCTTGAAATAAGGCGAGGCCGGGTCCACCCAGAACTCGAGCATGCCGCGCGGCGCATGGAAACTGCCGACCACGGTGCCGGGGCCGAGTTCGCGCACATCGCGGATATCGACGATCTGCACCTGGGGGTCGTGCATTTTGGCCCGGGCTTCCTCCACGCTGTAGGTCTTGACCTGGGCCATGGCCTCGTCGACGAGGGTGCGAAATCCTTTGGTGATGGGCATGAATTCTCCTGCGGGGGATGGGCGGGCGCGGCCCCCGGTATTGACGCGTCAATCATGGGGGTATTGCCGGAATTTTAAGGTCTGCTAGGGTGTGAGCTTTGCAACCCCCCTACCCAGGCATTCCCATGACCGAACCCACCGATATGCCGCACGCCAGCGCCGGCCAGCGCGTCCTGATCCTGGGCGGCGGCCTGGCCGGCCTGTCGCTGGCCCTGCAGCTGCGCCAGCGTTTTGCGGCGCTTGACATCGTTGTGCTGGAGCGGCGCGAGCACCCGGTGCCGCTGGCCGCGCACAAGGTGGGCGAGTCCACGGTGGAAATCGGCGCGCATTATTTTTCCAGGGTGCTGGGCCTGAAGCCACACCTCGAGGCGGCGCAGCTCAAGAAATTCGGCTTCCGCTTTTTCTTCAACGACGGGCGGGACGACATCGACGCGGTGACCGAACTCGGGGCCAGCACCTTCCTGGCCACGCCGGCCTACCAGCTGGACCGCGGCATTTTTGAAAACGAGCTGGGCCGGCTGGCGCGGGAGCGCGGCATCCGTTTCGAGGATGGCGCCATGGTCAAAACCGTGCAGCTTGCCGATGCGGCGCAGCGGGACAGCCTGCACCAGGTGCGCTACACGCTGGAAGGCGCCGAACACGAGCTGCAGGCGCGCTGGCTGGTGGACGCCAGCGGCCGCGCCGGCCTGCTCAAGCGCAAGCTGGGCCTGGCCGAGGCCAATGAACACGACGCCAACGCGATCTGGTTCCGCATCGCCGACAAGCTGGACGTGGACGACTGGTCGGACAACAGCGACTGGCTGGCGCGCTGCGACCCGCCCAAGCGCTGGCTCTCCACCAATCACCTGTGCGGCGACGGCTACTGGACCTGGCTGATCCCGCTGGCCTCGGGCTCCCATTCGGTCGGCATCGTCTGCGACGCGGTCACGCACCCGATCGCCAGCATGAACACTTTCGACAAGGCCATGGACTGGTTTGCCGTCCACCAGCCCCAGCTGTTTGCCGAGCTCGACGGCCGGCGGGATCAGTTGCAGGATTTCGCCTTCTTCAAGAATTTCTCCTACGGCTGCAAGCAGGTCTGGGACGGCCAGGGGCGCTGGGCGCTGACCGGTGAGGCGGGCCTGTTCCTCGACCCGTTTTATTCACCGGGCAGCGACTTCATCGCGATATCGAACACTTTCATCACCGAACTGGTGGCGCAGGACCTCGCGGGGCGGCCGGTGGCCATGTATGCCGACATCTACCAGTCGGTCTACTTCTCGCTGTACCGCAACATGTTGCCCATGTACACCGGGCAGTACGCCATCTTCGGCAATGCCGAGGTCATGCCCATCAAGGTGCTGTGGGACTACACCTATTACTGGGGCGTGATGTGCCAGCTCCATTTCCAGAACAAGCTGATCGACATCAGCGCCATGGGCCGTCTGCAAAAGCCGCTGGAGGCGGTGCAACAACTCAATGTGGCGATGCAGGACTTCCTGCGGGCCTGGGACGCGGGCGGCCGCACGCCCGATGCGGCGCGCATGCTGGACCAGTCCTCGCTGCCGTGGTTTGCCGAGCTGAACCGCAGCCTCAACGACACGCTGGACAAGGCGCAGTTCGACGAGCGGCTGCGACTCAACCTCGCGCAGCTCGACGCGCTGGCGCTGCAGATCGTCGCGCATGCCCACACCACCCAGCCCGGCCTGGACGACAGCGCCGTGCGCGCCAGCCTGAGCAACACGGCGCGCGAGGGCGATGCGGCGCACGGGCATTTGCTGTTTCCGCAGATGCTGGCGCGTGATGGGACTGTGGCACTGACGGCCTAGAGGCCGCCTCTTTTTATTCAAGCGGGGGCCGCGGATCTGGCTCTGCCAGTCCGCAGGCGCCGCCCCCTGCAAGGGGGGAGGAGGCTACACGCAGTGAGCCTCAACGGGGGTGTGCCTAAAGAGCCCTCTGGATGATGATTTTCTGCACGTCACTCGTGCCTTCATAAATCTGGCAGACCCGCACATCGCGGTAAATCCGCTCGACCGGGAAGTCGTTCACATACCCGTAACCGCCCAGGGTCTGGATCGCCGCGCTACAGACTTCTTCGGCGATCTCGCTGGCAAACAGCTTGGCCATGGCCGCTTCCTTGAGGCAGGGCAAACCGGCGTCGCGCAGGCTGGCCGCGTGCCAGATCAGCTGGCGCGCGGCCTCGAGCCGGGTCGCGCAGTCGGCCAGCCGGAAACCGACCGCCTGGTGGTTGAAAATGGCGGTGCCGAAGCTCTGCCGTTCCTTCGCGTAGGCCAGCGCAAACTCGAAAGCACTGCGCGCCATGCCCACACTTTGCGCCGCGATGCCGATGCGCCCGCCTTCGAGCGCGCCCAGTGCGATGCGGTAACCCTCACCTTCCGCGCCGATCAGGTTCTCCGCCGGGATGCGGCAGTTGTCGAAGTTGATCTGCGCGGTATCGCTCGAATGCTGGCCCAGCTTGTCTTCGAGCCGCGCCACCACATACCCGGGCGTGTCGGTCGGCACCAGAAAGGCGCTCATGCCTTTTTTGCCGGCGCCCTTGTCGGTGACCGCAACCACAATCGCGAGCTGGCCGTTCTTGCCGCTGGTGATGAACTGCTTGACGCCGTTGATCAGGTAGCCGTCGCCGTCTTTCACCGCAGTGGTGCGCAGCCCCGAGGCATCGCTGCCCACATGCGGCTCGGTCAGGCAGAACACGCCCAGCATCTCGCCCTGCGCCAGCTTTGTCAGCCACTGCTTTTTCTGCGCGGCATTGCCGTCGCGCATCAGGATGGCATTGACCGGGCAATTCGTGACGGAGATCGCCGTGCTGGTGCCGCCGTCGCCGGCGGCGATTTCTTCGAGCACCAGGGCCAGCGTCAGGTAGTCGAGGTTGGCGCCGCCGAACTCTTCAGGCACACAGATGCCGTAGGCGCCAAGTGCAGCCAGGCCCTGGTGCGCCTGTTTCGGGAAGTGGCGCTCCCGGTCCCAGGCCGCGGCATTCGGCCAGAGTTCGGCCTGCGCGAAGTCACGCACCGCGTCGCGGATCATTTGCTGGTCTTGTGTGAGCAACATGAGAGCTTCTACCAGGCCAAAACCTGGCCGTCGTGGTTGATGAAACTGCCATTGTTTTCCGCGCGCAGGCTGGCCACGGTCCTGCGCATGTCGGCAACGCTTTGCGTGACATCGAGATCGGCGCCAGCGCCACCCATGTCGGTCTTGACCCAGCCCGGGTGTATCGCGACGCAGATGGCTTTGCCCTGCAAGCCAAACGATATGTCCTTGACCACCGAGTTGAGGGCGGCTTTGGAGGCGCGGTACAGCCAGCTGCTGCCATTGGTGCGCAGCGCCAGGGACCCCATGCGGGACGACAGGACCACCAGGCGGGCATCAGGCGCCAGCACATCCACCAGCTGCGGCAGCGCGCGCATGGGCGCCAGCACGTTGGTGCGCATCACCTGATCGAACACTTCGGTAGCCGGCGGGTCGCCCGCGTCGCCACCGGCCATAACACCGGCGACATACAACGCGACGTCGATCTTCTCGCCATCGAGCTGCCAAGCCAGGCCGCTCACGCTGGAGACCTCATCCACGTCCAGCTTGAGCGCCTGCGCGCCCAGCGCCTCCAGGCGTTCCAGCCCCGCTGCGTCGCGCGCGGTGGCGATCACGCGCGCACCGGCTTCGCGGTATTGCCGGACAAACTCCAGCCCAATACCCCTTGAAGCGCCTATCACCAGAATCGTGTTCATGTCGGCTCCTCCATGGTCAAATCAGGCTGTAGCCCTTGACTGGCATACACAAGCAGCTACGGTATTTATAGCAGCTCCAGTGCCAGCGCAGTGCCTTCACCGCCACCGATACACAGCGTCGCCACACCTTTCTTGAGGCCGCGCGCCTGCAGCGCATGGATCAGGGTGACGATGATGCGCGCGCCGCTGGCGCCTATCGGATGGCCCAGCGCGCAGGCGCCGCCGTTGACATTGACGATGTCGTGGCTGATGCCGAGCTCCTTCATCGCGGCCATGGGCACGACGGCAAAGGCCTCGTTGACTTCCCACAGGTCCACGTCCTTGACGCTCCAGCCGATTTTCTTGAGCAGCTTGTTGACGGCGCCGACCGGCGCGGTAGTGAACCACTCGGGCGCCTGCGCAAAAGTGGCGTGGCCGACGATGCGGGCGATCGGCTTGGCGCCCAGCTCTTTGGCCGTCGATGCACGCGTGAGCACCAGGGCGGCGGCGCCGTCGTTGATCGACGAGCTCGACGCCGCGGTGATGGTGCCGTCCTTCTTGAACGCCGGCTTGAGCGTGGGGATCTTGTCGAGCTTGACCTTGCCCGGGCCCTCGTCGATGGAGATCACGGTCTCGCCGCTGCGGCCCTTGACGGTGACCGGCGTGATCTCGGCCTTGAAGGCGCCGGACTCGGTGGCAGCCTTGGCGCGGTTCACGCTGGTGGTGGCAAAGGCGTCCTGCGCTTCGCGCGTGAACTGGTACTTGTCGGCGCACTGCTCGCCGAAGGTGCCCATGGCGCGGCCGGGTTCGTACGCGTCTTCCAGGCCGTCGAGCATCATGTGGTCGAAGATGCGGTCATGGCCGATGCGGATGCCGCTGCGGCCCTTGAGCAGCAGGTGTGGCGCGTTGGTCATGCTTTCCATGCCGCCGGCGACCATCACGTCGCGGCTGCCGACCAGCAACTGGTCGTGCGCCAGCATGGTCGCTTCCATGCCGGAGCCGCACATCTTGGACAGGGTGACCGCGCCGGTGCTGGCGGGCAGGCCGCCCTTGAAGCCGGCCTGGCGCGCGGGGGCCTGGCCCTGGCCGGCCATCAGGCAGTTGCCGAACAGCACTTCGTCTACTTTTTCAGGCGCAATGCCCGAGCGCGTTATGGCGGCCTTGATGGCGGCGCCGCCGAGGTCGTGCGCCGACAGGCTGGAAAAGTCGCCCTGGAAGCCGCCCATGGGGGTGCGGGCCGCGCCGAGGATGACGACGGAATCGTTGGTGGATGTGGACATGGTTTTCTCCTAAAAAAATGGTCAAACAGGCCGGGCCGCGGCGCCGCGTTCTTCTTCGGCGACACGGAGGATGTAGTTCTGGAAAGATGGGTCTTCGCCGCGCAGAAGCAACGGCAGCGCATTGAAAAAATTCTCGCGCTGGCACCACTCGCGCATGTAGTCATCCCAGCTGTTCCAGCGGCGCGCCTCGACTTCGCTCATGCGCTCGCTCCAGGCGACGATGTAGGCACGCTCGAACAGCGAGACCAGCATCTCGTAGATGATCATGATGCGTTCGTTCTGCTCACGCGTCGGATTCTCCAGCGGCTCGTTGGTGCGCAGGTGCAGGTCGGGATTGGCCAGCACGACCTTGAGGAAGTCGTTGTAGGCGTCGGACAGCAGCTGGTAAGCCTCTTCCTCCTCGTTGTTGCGCTCCTTGCGCTGCTCGAGCATGAAGAAAAAAATCGCCACCGGCAAGGCCAGTGCCGTGACCACAAAACTCGCGTATTCCCAGAAGTCGCGCATGGGGCGGCCTCAGGCGAGCGCCGCGCCGGCGGTCGGGTACTTGCGCATGAAGCGGCGCTCCTGCTCGTAGGGAAACACGTCGTAGACATGGCCGGCGGCGATGCGTTCCTTGTGGCTTTGCCAGAAGGCGGCGTCCAGCAGGTCGGCATGGTGTTTCATGAAGACCTCGCGCACCGCGCTGTTGCCCAGCAGGAAGGGAGCGAAGGTCTCGGGGAATACATCGCGCGGGCCGACCGAATACCAGGGTTCGCCGCTCATTTCCTCTTCCTCGTTGCGCGGCTGCGGCACCTTGCGGAAGTTGCAGTCGGTGATGTATTCGATTTCGTCGTAGTCGTAGAACACTACCTTGCCGTGGCGCGTGATGCCGAAGTTCTTGAACAGCATGTCGCCGGGAAAGATGTTGGCCGCGACCATGTCCTTGATGGCGTTGCCGTACTCGACCACCGCACGTTCGATCTGGCCCCGGGCAAACGGCTCGTCGATGCCGCTGTCGAAGGCCTCCTGCAGATAGATGTTGAGCGGGATCATGCGGCGCTCGATATAGACATGCTTGATGATGACTTCCTGCTGGCCGTCGCCGTCGCGGTCGCTGATCTCGAGCTGGCTGGGCGCGAATTTCTCGATTTCGGCGATCAGGCTGTCGTCGAAGCGGGCGCGCGGAAAGGCGACCTCGCTGTACTCCTGGGTGTCGGCCATGCGGCCGACGCGGTCGTGCTGCTTGACCAGCAGGTACTTGCCCTTGATCTGCTCGCGCGTGGTGTCCTTGGGCGGCGGGTAGAAATCCTTGATCACCTTGAACACATAGGGAAAGGACGGCAGGTCGAACACCAGCATGACCATGCCCTTGATGCCGGGCGCGATGCGGAAGCGGTCGGTCGAGTGGCGCAGGTGGTACAAAAAGTCGCGGTAGAACAGCGTCTTGCCCTGCTTGGCCAGGCCCAGCGCGTTGTAGATTTCGGCGCGCGGCATGCGCGGCATCATGCTGCGCAGGAACTGCACGTAAGCCGACGGGATGCCGATGTCCACCATGAAGTAGGCGCGCGCAAAGCTGAACAGCATCAGCAGGTCGTCTTCACCGACCAGCATGGCGTCGATCACCAGCTTGCCGGGGGTGGACTGGCTGAAGATGCCCGCGGTGGCGGGCTGCGGCGCGCCTTCCGGCGGCCGGCTGTGCAGCAGCGGCAGCGCAAACGGCAGCTCGTTGAAGCCGTTGATCAGCTTGCCGACGATGTAAGCGCCCTTGTTGCGGAAAAACAGGCTGGACAGCACCTGGATCTGGAAGTTGGCGCGCAGCTTGACCTCGCCGATGCGCGCGCTGAGTTCGTCCACCACATGCGCCACGTCGCGCGCCAGGTCCTCGAACTCCAGCCGCAGGCCGAAGTCCCTGACCATGGCGACCAGGTTTTCCTGCAGATTGTCACGCCGCGGATAGTAGGCGCGGTAGGTCGGCTGTGCTGCGGGCTCGTCGTTTTCGATGTATTCGGTGCTGACCGCCGGCCGCACAAAAATGAAATTGTTCTGGAAGTAGCTGCGGTGCAGGATCTTGGTGGTCACCGAGTTGAAAAAGGTCTCGGCCAGCTCGGGCTGCTGGTGGTTCACCAGCAGCCCGATGTAGTGCAGCTTGATCTGCTGCCAGACGTCCATGGGCAGCTCGCCGGCCCTGAACTCGCGCTCCAGCCGCATCGAGGCCTCGCGCACACGCAAGTCGTAAAACTCGATGCGCTCGCGCTGGGCGCGCTGCTGGCCGTGCCAGTCGGCGGTTTCAAAACGGTGCTTGGCGCGCGCCGACTCGCTGCGGAACAGCTGGTAGTGCCGGTTGAAGCCGTCCATCATCGCCTTGGCGATGTCGTAGGCAAGCGGCGAGTCGAGGCGCTGCGGGAACATGGCGCTTGCTGGCGGCTAGGAGGCCCGGCGCGTATCCCAGACACGTTCAACCGCCGCACGGTACATGACATCTAGCTCGGCCGGATCGGAAATGGTCATCTTCAGGTCCTGCAGCAGCCCGTCGTGCACGCCGAAGGCCCAGCCGTGGATGCTGACCTTCTGGCCCTTGGCCCAGGCATCGACCATGACGGTGCTGACGCAGACGTTGACCACCTGCTCGATCACATTGAGGTCGCACAGCGCGTTGGCGCGCACCGTGTCCGACAGGCTGTCGAGCAGCTGGCGATGCCGGTGCCGCACGTCCTGGATGTGGCGTATCCAGTTGTCGGCCAGGCCGATGCGGGCGCCGTCGAGCGCGGCCTACACACCACCGCAGCCGTAATGCCCGACCACCATGATGTGCTCGACCTTGAGCATGTCCACGGCGAACTGGATGGCCGACAGCGCATTGAGGTCGGAGTGCACCACGATGTTGGCGACGTTGCGGTGCACAAACACCTCGCCCGGCTCCAGGCCGGTGATCTGGTTGGCAGGCACCCGGCTGTCGGAGCAGCCTATCCACATGTACTTGGGTTTTTGCTGCTTGACCAGGCTGGTGAAAAATCCGGGGCGCTCGCGCTCCATTTGCCCGGCCCAGGCGCGGTTGTGGCTGAAAAGATCGGTGATGGAAGAAGTCATGGTGTTATTGTGGCTTGCGCCGCCTCACATGGTTTCTGCAAACAGTTCGCGGCCTATCAGCATTCTCCGGATTTCGGACGTGCCAGCCCCGATTTCATACAGCTTGGCGTCGCGCCAGAGCCGGCCCAGCGGGTAGTCGTTGATGTAGCCATTGCCACCGTAGATCTGCACGCCCTCGCCGGCCATCCAGGTGGCTTTTTCGGCGCACCAGAGGATCACCGAGGCGCAGTCCTTGCGCACCTGGCGCACGTGTTCGGTGCCCAGCATGTCGAGGTTTTTGGCGACGGTGTAGGCAAAGGAGCGGCCGGCCTGCAGCACGGTGTACATGTCGGCGACCTTGCCCTGGATCAGCTGGAACTCGCCGATGCTGGTGCCGAACTGCTTGCGGTCGTGGATGTAGGGGATCACGTTGTCCATGACCGACTGCATGATGCCCAGCGGCCCGCCGGTCAGCACTGCGCGTTCGTAGTCCAGCCCGCTCATCAGCACCTTGGCGCCGCTGTTGAGCCCGCCCAGGATGTTCTGCATCGGCACCTCGACATTGCTGAACACCAGCTCGCCGGTGTGCGAACCGCGCATGCCCAGCTTGTCGAGTTTTTGCGCGACCGAAAAACCCTTCATGCCTTTTTCGATCAGGAAGGCGGTGACGCCGCGCGCACCGAGTTCGGGTTCGGTCTTGGCGTAAACCACCAGCGTGTCGGCGTCGGGGCCATTGGTGATCCACATCTTGCTGCCGTTGAGCAGGTAATAACCGCCCTTGTCCTCGGCTTTGAGCTTCATGGATATCACGTCGCTGCCTGCGCCCGGCTCGCTCATGGCCAGCGCGCCCACATGTTCGCCGCTGATCAGCCTGGGCAGGTATTTCGCGCGCTGCGCGTCCGTGCCGTTGCGCTTGATCTGGTTCACGCAGAGGTTGCTGTGCGCGCCGTAACTCAGGCCGACCGAGGCGGACGCCCGGGAGATTTCCTCCATCGCGATCATGTGCGCCAGGTAACCCATGTTGGCGCCGCCGTACTCCTCGCCGACGGTGATGCCCAGCACGCCGAGGCTGCCCATCTTCTGCCAGAGGTCCATCGGAAACTGGTCGTTGCGGTCGATGTCGCCGGCGCGCGGGGCGATTTCGGCCTGGGCAAATTCGCGCACCGCGTCACGCAGCGCATCAATGTCTTCACCGAGCTGGAAGTTGAGTCCGGGCAGGTTGTTCATGGGGTCTCCTTGGGGGTTCAGTTCTTGACGTCGTCGCGCCCGGTGATGGTCATCAGCGTGGCGCCCAGCGTGGCGATCAGCTTTTCACGACCATCGGCTGTGGCATAGGCCCGGCCTTCGGTCACGGTGATGGTGCGGCCGGGCTTGATGACCTGGCCGACCATGCGGAAGCGCTGGCCTTTGGCCGGCGCCAGCAGGTTGATCTTGAATTCGACGGTCAGCACACCGGCGCCTGGCGGCATCAGCGTGAAACCGGCATAACCGCAGGCCGAGTCCAGCGCGGTGGCCACCATGCCGGCGTGCAGAAAGCCATGCTGCTGGCTCAGGCCGGCCGCCCAGGGCAGCTCGATCACCACGCGGCCGGGCGCGATCTCCGCGAGCGACGCACCCAGGGTGCCCATCGCGCCCTGCAAGGCAAAACTCTCCCGCACGCGCGCAGCGTAGCCGTCGTCCCTGGGCTTGAATTCAGCGGATTCCATGGTTCATTTCCGCGCTTTGGGTTTGCCGGCCCCGCCGGACGTCTTGCCGAGCAGCGCGCGCGCTTCCTTTTCATGCGCCTTGACCTCCTCCAGGTTGGCCTGCAGGTCGGCCATCTGCTCCTCGAGCTGCTGGCGGTGCTGCGCCAGCACCGCCAGGAACTTGGTCAGTTGCGGCCCGGTATCGCGCGGGCTGTCGTAGGTGTCGATGATTTCCCGCGCCTCGGTCAGGCTCAGGCCCAGTCGCTTGGCGCGCAGGGTCAGCTTGAGCCGGGTGCGGTCACGCGCGCTGTACACGCGGCTGCGCCCGCCCGGGCCCTCACGCTGCGGCTGCAGCAGGCCCATGTCTTCGTAAAAGCGGATGGCACGCGTGGTCAGGTCGAACTCCCTGGCCAGATCGCTGATGGAATACGTGGTGCTTGCCATGTGTGTGAAACCCGGGTGACAGGTGGGCCTGACGGTAATCAGGTGTAATGGGGTCTAGTTTACGTTAACGTAAACGTCAACCGACAGGCGATCTTACAAGATGAATGCACAGGAAGCCGAACTTCTCTACCCGCTGGGCGACGCCCTGCCGGCCGCTGGCGGCACGCTGGCCGTGGCGCCCGGCGTCAAATGGATACGCATGGGCCTGCCGTTTGCGCTGGACCATATCAACCTGTGGCTGCTGCGCGACGAGATCGACGGCCCGCAAGGCCGGCAGGCCGGCTGGACCGTGGTCGACTGCTGCGTCAGCCGCGACGAGGCGAAGGCCTTATGGGAGCAGATTTTTGCCGGCGAGCTGGAGGGCCTGCCCATCCTGCGCGTGATCGTGACCCACATGCATCCCGACCACATCGGCCTGGCGCACTGGCTGTGCGAACGCTGGAGGGCCCCGCTGTGGATCAGCGCCACCGACTACAACACGGCCAGCCTCAGCATACGCGGCAGCACCGGTTTCGGCGGTGAGAATTCGGCAGGCTTTTTTGCGTCGCACGGCCTGGCCAACCCGGACTACCTCGCGCAGATCCGCGGCCGCAGCAACTACTATCCCGGGCTGGTGCCGGCAGTGCCCGCCAGCTTTCACCGCATGATGGACGGACAGGTGATCCGCATCGGCGGGCGCGACTGGACCTGTATCAGCGGCTACGGCCATGCGCCGGAACACATCGCCCTGTCCTGCCCGCAGGAGGGGCTTCTGATCAGCGGCGACATGGTTCTGCCGCGCATCTCGACCAATATCAGCGTCTACGATGTCGAACCCGAATCCAACCCCTTGACCCTGTTCCTGCAGTCGATCGACAAATTCAGGGGGCTGGACGCCGGCACGCTGGTGCTGCCCTCACACGGGAAACCGTTCCGGGGCCTGCACATACGCATCGCCCAGTTGCATGCGCACCACCGCGACCGGCTGGCCGAAGTCATGCAGGCCTGCGCGGCCGGCCCCTGCAGCGGTGCCGACATCCTGCCGGTGATGTTCAGGCGCCCGCTGGACCTGCACCAGACCACCTTCGCCATGGGTGAGGCGGTGGCCCACCTGCACACCCTGTGGTTTGAAGGGAAATTGCGGCGGCGGCTGGGCAGCGATGGCGTTTACCGGTTTGATCCGGCCTGATCCGTCACCGCAAATCCGGGTCAACGCCAGATGCGGCTGGCACCTTCGAGCGCGGTGACATAACCCCTGAGCCAGTCAAAGTTGACGGGTTTCTCGTGGAAGTGGGCGTTCGGCGGCAGCCCGCCCCGTTCATTGATGGCCTCTTCCGACAGGCCGCTGATGACCAGAATCTGCATGCTCGCCAGTTGCTGGTTCCGCTTGATGACCCGCAACATCTCAAAGCCGTCCACGCCGGGCATGCTCAGGTCCGTGATCAGGAGGTCCGGCCGCATGCCCGCGATATCGATCAGGGCCTCCATGGGGGACAGCATGAAGCTGCTGTCCATCACGATGTCCCATTCGTCAAATTGCGCCTGGTAAAGGTCCAGCATGGCCGGCTCGTCGTCCACCACCAGCACGTTGAGCCGGTGCATCGGACTCGGTTCCAGCGCGGAAAACTGGGAATTGCTTCTGTGGAGGTAGTCGTTGATCGAGCGCAGGGACAGGCGGCGATGGCCACCCAGTGTTTTCCAGGCCTCAATTTCACCTTTTTCAACCAGGGACTGCACGGTTGCCACCGACAGGCTCAGAAGCTTGGCAGCATAACTGGTACCGCAATAGTCGCTGCTGGAGAAGTCTTTCGCCTTGACTGCGCTTTCGAAAGACGGTGGTTCACGCGTCACGGGTGTACCCATGCAAGCGCAGCGCGGCGATGAACATAGTCGGTGGAGTTCGAGGCATGGATATCATGATTTCAGCATTGTCGCCAATTTTTGGCAGTTTTTGACCAACCCGTCTTGCGACAGCGTCCCGGAGACGAGGCAGGCTCAGACGCATAACGCCTCCCCGGCCTTCTGTACCGCCACCGCTTTGCTGCCCGGGCGCTGCTGTATTTTTTCGCGGTTTGTGCGCTGCATCGCCACCACATCGATGATCAGCGCCACATTGCCGTCACCGAGAATGGTTGCCGCGGAGATGCCGGGCACCTTGCGGTAGTTGGTTTCCAGGTTCTTGACCACCACCTGGTGCTGGCCCAGCAACTGATCCACCAGCAGTGCAAAACGCGTACCGTCGGCCTGCACGATCACGGCGATGCCCCGCATCGGATCCTCGATGGCATCGGCCACGTCGAAAAGCTTGTGCAGTTCGATCAGCGCCAGGTATTCACCGCGCACATGCATGACGTGTTCGTCGCTGGTGATCGAATGAACATCCTTGGCCAATGGCTGCAGGGATTCAATCACGTAGTTCAGCGGCAGGATGTAGACCTCCTGGCCCACCCTGATCGACATCCCGTTCAGGATGGCGAGTGTCAGCGGCAGGACGATGCGAATGGTGGTGCCCCTTCCGCGCATCGAGGTGATTTCGACATGGCCGCCCATCTCGTGGATGTTGCGCTTGACCACGTCCATGCCGACGCCCCGGCCGGAAACGTCGGTGACTTCGTCGGCGGTCGAAAAGCCCGGCGCAAAAATCAGCTGCCAGACATCCTCATCGGCGAGGGTCTCGCTGACATCCATGCCCTGTTGCATCGCCTTGGCCAGAATCCGGTCGCGGGACAAGCCGCCACCGTCATCGCCGACCTCGATGACAATGCTGCCGCCTTGGTGCTGCGCCGACAGGGTCAGGCGTCCCACGGGATCCTTGCCGGCCTGGACGCGCTGCTCCGGCCGTTCAATCCCATGGTCCAGGCTGTTGCGGACCAGGTGGGTGATGGGGTCAATGATGCGCTCGATCAGCCCCTTGTCCAGTTCGGTTTCCTTGCCGATGGTGACAAGCTGCACCTGCTTGCCCAGTTTTGCAGACAGGTCGCGTATGAGGCGGGGAAACCGGCTGAAAACATAGTCCATGGGCATCATCCGGATCGACATCACGGATTCCTGCAGGTCCCTGGCATTGCGTTCGAGGTGGCCCATGCCGCTGAGCAGGCGCTCATGCAGCACCGGGTCCAGCAGGGAAGCGGTCTGGGTCAGCATCGACTGCGTGATCACCAGCTCTCCGACCAGGTTGATGATCTGGTCCACTTTTTCCACGTCCACCCGGATCGAGCCCGACTCCTTGGCGCCGACCACGGCGGCAGTCGCAGCCGCAGCTGCTGGCGCCGGCGCCTGGCCGGCAGATGCCACCGGCACCTGCGTGGCGGCCGGCGCGGCGGCCGGGCCGGCGGGCACGGCCGGAGGTGCGGCAGCGTCGGGGGTGATCTCGATCTGCTCGGTATCAATCACGAAACAGCACACGGAAATGATATCGTCCGGGCTGCAGCTGGTGTCGAGCCAGACCGTGAGGCTGTCTTCCGCCTGGGTTTGGGCCGTCACCTGCCCCAGGTTGCCCAGTTCCTCGCACAGCAGCTTGCGGTCGTCTTCCGCCACGGCGGAAAATCGTACCTTGAGGGACCGGTGAGCGGCAGTGCCGGCCGTGTCCGGCGCCGCGGCCACCGGCGTTAGCGGGGCGGCGGCGGGAACGCAGGCGGCAGCCCCGGCCGAACTGCTTTCAAGGGCCAGTTGCCGGAGAACACCGCAAATCCGCGCCACCACCTCCGGGTCGGGTTCTGCGCCGGTACGGTACGCGCCCATTTGTTTTTGCAACACGTCCTTGGTCTCCAGAAATGCATCCATCATTTGGGTGGTGAGCCTGAGGTCGCCGTGGCGTGCCCGGTCAAGCAGGTTTTCAAGCAGGTGCGTGGTGTCGGTCAGGGCCAGGAAGCCGAAGGTGGCTGCGCCGCCCTTGATCGAATGCGCCGCCCGGAAGATCGCGTTGAGGTGCTCGCTGTCCGGGGCATCGAGGTCCAGCCCGAGCAGCAGCAGTTCCATCTCCGCCAGCAATTCGTCGGCTTCCTCGAAAAAGGCCTGGTAAAACTGGCTTATGTCCATGGGGAAGATGCCTTTGTTGGTTTGTCGCCGCTGCGCCGGGCCGGGCAGCCGGCCTGTGTGCAGGGGGGGTGTTGTGCGTGCCGCATGACCGGAGGTGCGCCCTAGGCCTGGCGCAGTGCCAGCAGGCTGTCCACCACGTCCAGAAGTGTTTCCGGCCTGACCGGCTTGCAGAGCCAGCCGTTGGCGCCGGCGGCCCTCGCCGCAGACTTGCCGGCGGCGCTGCTGATGGTGCTGAGCACCACCACCGGCACATGCGCGTAGGGCTCCAGCAGGCGCAAGCGGCGCGTCAATTCACCGCCGTCCATGGGAATCATGGTCCAGTCGGTCAGGACCAGGTCGATGGCTGACTGTCCGAGGTGCGCCAGCGCGCTCTGTCCATCTTCGGCCAGCAGCACCGCATGGCCCGCTTCTTCAAGAATCGCCGAGGTCATCTGGCGCATCACCGCCGAATCATCGACCACCAGGATGGTTTTGCACGTCATGAAGTTTTCTCCCCGTTTTTGCCGATTTGCAGCGTGGCTGCCGGTTTGTCCATGGCACCCGGTTGGGCGCCGGACAGCTTCACGCCGGCAGCGGTGCCTGCGCTGCCGGTGCCCTCCATCTCCTCCTGCGTGCGGTGATTCAGGACCACGATGGTGATGCGGCGGTTGGTCGCGGCATACGGATCGTCCTTGTTCAAATGCATGCTGGACGCAACACCCATGACGCGCAGCACCCGGCGCTCGTCCATGCCCCCGGCAACCAGCTCGCGGCGCGACGAATTGGCCCGGTCTGAGGACAGTTCCCAGTTGCTGTAAGACCTGTCGCCCTGCGTGTATTGCGTTGCATCGGTGTGGCCGGACAGCGTGATCTTGTTGGGCTGGGCGTTCAGCACCGGGCCGATTTCGCGCAGGATGGTGCGCATGTACGACAGCACAATGGCACTCGAACGGTCGAACATCGGCCTGTTGTTGCTGTCGACGATCTGTATCCGCAATCCTTCCGGCGTGATGTCGATCAGCAGCTGGGGCCGGAATTGCTTGAGCACCGGGCTCGAATCAATCATGGTGTCCAGGCGCTGTTTCAGGTCGTCAAGACCCTTGCCGTCGCCAGACTCGCCCTCGGGCTGGGACGCATCGCCGGCCGGCCGGCTGGGGTCTGCGCCGCCACCGGGAATCACGCTGGTGTTGTTGCTGGCGGCGGGCCCGCCGGTGAGCGCCACCTTCAGCGGCATCTTGAACTGCTCGGCAATACCCGCCAGTTGCTTGGGTGAGGAGGAAGACAGCAGCCACATCACCAGAAAAAAGGCGAACATCGCCGTCATGAAGTCGGCGTAGGCAATTTTCCAGCCTCCGCCATGGTGGCCCCCCCCCATGACAGGACGTTTGATGATGATGATGCGGCGTGCTTCAGTCATGGTGACCCTTCCGTGCGCGGCTCAACGCGCCTTGACTTCACGGACATGGCCGTCAAGTTCGGTAAACGACGGGCGTTCGGTCGAACGCAGGATCTTGCGGCCAAATTCGACGGCCAGTTGCGGCGCGTAACCGTTCATGCTGGCCAGCAGGGTCACCTTGACGCACTGGTACACCTTCACGGAGTCGGCAACCTTGTGCTCGATCAGGGACGCCAGCGGCGACACAAACCCGTAGGCGAGCAAGACGCCCAGGAAAGTCCCGACCATGGCGTGGGCGATCAATTCGCCCATGACCGAGGGCGGCAGGTCTGCAGACGCCAGCGCATGCACCACACCCAGAACGGCGGCCACAATGCCCAGCGCCGGAAGGGCGTCCCCCACCTTGGCCAGTGCGTGAGCGGGCGCCTCTGCCTCGTGCTTGAAGGTGTCGATCTCGTGCTCCATGAGCTGGTCAATCTCGAAGGGATCGGTGTTGCCGCTGACAATCAGGCGCAGGTAGTCGGTCACAAACTCGATCAGGCCCGGATCGGCCAGCAGCATCGGATAGGGCGCAAAGACCGGGCTGTTCTGCGGATCGTCGATGTCGGACTCCAGGGCCAGCATGCCGTCCTTGCGTCCCTTGGAAAGCAGCACATACAGCAGCGCCAGGATCTCCATATAGAGCTCCTTGTCGTGCTTCTTGGAGCTTTTGAACAGTTTGGGCAAGGCTTTCAGGGTGGCGCCTATGGTATGGCCGTCGTTTGCAACGATGAAGGCCCCGATGGCCGAGCCGCCAATCATGAGTACTTCAATCGGTTGAAACAAGGCGCCGAAATGCCCGCCCATCAGTGCATAGCCGCCGAAAACGGAAGCGAGTACCACCACGTAGCCAATAATTACAAGCACAACGCCCTCCTTTTTTTAGATGGTTTCAAGAACAGGGTCTCATTCCGTGGCGCCGTTCAGGCCCGCGCTGCGCTCATGACATCCGCAAGCCATTGCGATGAGGAAGCAGCGCTCCGCCCTTCAATCGCCACCGGTGCGACCTCAGGCACGTCGGGCCGGGCCTTGCGCGTCTTGCCGGCGCGAGACGGCGGCCGGCACAGTACGCAGACGTAACTGCCCTGGGGCTCGTGCGCATGCGCTACAAACAGGCCGGTGCAGCGCGTGCAGGTGCTCAACTGCAACATGTCGCTGTCGAAAAACCGCACCAGTGTCCAGGCCCGGGTGAAATCGAGCACCGGCTCGCTGCCCTGCTGGGCGATCTGCTCCAGGTACAGCTGGTAGCTCTTGATGAGGGCCGTGATTCGTGTGCAGCCGCCGTGGGTGACCATGAACCGGTAGATGTTGTAGAACATCGAGGAATGAATGTTGGACATCCACGTCATGAACCAATCGGTCGAAAAAGGAAGCAGCCCCTTGGGGGGCGACACGCCCTTGATCTCCTTGTACAGCTTGATCAGGCGATCCCGGCTCAGGCTGGTTTCCGCCTCCAGGAACTGCAGGCGGGCGCCCAGCTTGATCAGGTCGATGGCCAGGTGGATTTCGCCGGCTTCGCGAATGACGCTCTTAGTGGCCATGGCACACCCCACGGACCGGTCCGGCAGCGGCCATGGCACGGCTTTGCGCAAGCTGCATCATTGGGAGGCTTCCACATGCTGGCCGGACAGCACAATCGCTGCATGCGCCTGTTGCAGCGAAAGGTTCTTTCCGTCGTGGGTGAGCGCCGAAAGAATCGGGTGATCATCAAACCGGAAACGGCACAGCAGCAGGCTGGAAGACGCCAGCTTGACAATTTGCGGCAGCGACAGGTTGCCCAGCAGGTCAGCCAGTTCCCTGCTCATTCCCAGCCGGAACATGGCCGTGGGTGCATCCTGCTTGACCAGTCGCTGGGCCAAGAGCAAGTACGTCAGGTTCAAGTCCCCAATTTCATTGATATTGTCAGTTTGCATTACAAGATTCCTCTGTCTAAATTTGCCTTTTCGGATCTGGCCGAAGGAATTCCCTTCTGTCGACCCCCGTACCACGAATTCAGCCCGTCGCGTGTAGGCCGTCATCCATGTAGCAATTTTTAACATGTTCTCCATCAAATTCAAGTTTTTTAATTAAATTTATCAACTTAGTGTGATTTAGGCGTCATTGTCGAATTAATGACAAATACTTGATTTATATCAATTCTCACGGCCAGCCAAGTCTGGTAACGCGAGGCCGGATCCGTAATCCACGTCCATCTGGTACAGCCAGGAAAAGACCTCCCCCACCGCAAGGTACAGCTGGGACGGGATTCGCTCATCGAGGTCTATTTGCATGAGCAGCTTCACCAGCTCGGGCGATGCATGCACATACAGCCCATGGGCCCGGGCGCGCAGAACAATTTGTTCGGCCACCTCGCCATAACCCTTGGCCACCACCATCAGGCTCGCATCCGGGCCGGACGAAAGCGCTACCGCCGAGCTTCGGCCAGGGGTCGCTTCAGTCATGACGGGCAACCGGTGGCCCGGAATGGGCCACGGGCTCGGTGCTCGCCAGGCCATCATCCGTATCAATTTGTAATGAAGTCAGGCGCAAACCGAGCCCCTCCAGACGATCAGACAAGGCCTGGCGGCCGGCAGCGAGCGTAGGCAGGCCTGGTTCATGGCTGCTTGTCAGGCTCAGTTGCAGGGTATTGCCCATCAGCGTCAGGCGCACAGCCAGGGCGCGCAAGGCCGGCAGGGTCATGGTCAGATGGGTGGTCCAGGCCGACTGCGGGGCCTCGTCACTGCCGGGACCGGGCTCGCGCGGCTCTTCATGGATTTCCCAGTCCAGCGTTGCGCCGGTCCAGGCTTCGCCGCACCAGCGAAACACCGGCACGTCGAGCAGTTCAAGCTGCTGGCGCACCAGCGCCATGGCATCCGGGTGGATGGACGAGGCGACGGGACCGGGGAGGTGAGCGCCGCGCCCATCTGCAGGGCTCACGGTGTCCGCGGCCACCTCTCCTGCCACTTCGTGAAACCTCATGCTGCGCGACCCGGCGCTGCCATCGCGGTCATAAACGGTGGATGGATGGACCGGCCGGCCCTGTGCTTCGTCCGCCGCCGGGGGCGTCGCCTGGCTTTCCCCAGCCGGCTCAGCGGACTGGTCCGCAGGCTCGAGTACGGCCTGCGGCTCCCGCATGAGTTGCTCCAGCGGCCTCGC
>CALRTF020000001.1:0-60991 GCA_943370985.1 Paenacidovorax caeni | reverse complement strand
GTAATAGCCCTGGCCGATAAAACTCTTGAACACCTGGTTCTTGGCCGCCATGGCCTTGAGCTGCTTGAGCGCGGCGGCTTCGCTGACCGGTGGCGGAATCGCCATCGCGCTGCTGCGCGCGATGGAGCGCGGAACAATGCCGTCTATCAGCGCGCGGCGCGAGCTGGCGCCCACCACGCCCAGCATGTGGGTTTCGTCGGTGGCATCGACGCCGATGTGGCGGGCGATGAATTCAGCGGGGTTTTCCAGTTCACCGAGCGGCTTGGCGGAGGGCATCAACATGAAGGCGATTCCAGAGTTCGTTCGCCCTGAGCTTGGCTAAGGGCAGCAGTAAAGTGAGGCATGGCTTCGACAGGCTCAGCCCGAACGGGGTGAAGAGACGGTTCAGGCGTTGGCGGCAAAGGTCGTGTAGGCGGCTTCATCGAGCAGCGCATCGAGCTGCGACTTGTCCGACAGCCTGACCTTGAAGAACCAGCCGGCGCCCAGCGGGTCGCTGTTGGCGAGGGACGGATCGTCGCGCAGGGCTTCGTTGACCTCGGTGACTTCGCCGCTGATCGGCATGTAGACGTCGGCGGCGGCCTTGACTGACTCGACCACACCGGCCACCTCCTTCTGCGCGAGGCTGCTGCCCACGGACGGCAGGTCCACAAACACCACATCACCGAGCGCATCCTGGGCGTGGGTGGTGATGCCGACGGTGGCGACGTCGCCGTCGAGCTTGATCCATTCGTGGTCTTCGGTGTACTTGAGCATGGTCTTCTCCGTTGAATAAAGTTGAGAGATAAAAAATTCAGCCGCGGAAATAACGGGCGGGCACAAACGGCATGGCGCAAACTTCCATGGGCACGGCCTTGCCGCGCACCATGGCGGTCACCCGGGTGCCGATGGCGGCAAAGGCGGGTTCGAGATAGGCCATGGCCACCGGCCTGTCTATCGTCGGTCCCAGCAGGCCGCTGGTGACTTCGCCGATGCGCCGGCCTTCATGATTGTGCAGTTCAGTGTGTTCACGCACCGGCACCCGTTCGAGCGCGATCAGGCCGACACGCTTGCGGGCCAGGCTCGCGGGCGCGTCCAGCTGCGCCAGCACCTTGTCGGCGCCCGGAAAACCGCCGGCCCGCTCGCCGCCCGTGCGCCGCACCTTCTGGATCGCCCAGTTCAGGCTGGCCTCGACCGGTGTGGTGGTGTTGTCGAGGTCGTTTCCGTAGAGGCAGAGCCCGGCTTCCAGCCGCAGCGAGTTGCGCGCGCCCAGGCCGATGGGAAGGACTTCAGGCTGCGCCAGCAGGGCGCGCGCCAGCGTGTCGGCCTGCGTGGCCGGCACGGAGATTTCGAAACCGTCTTCGCCGGTATAGCCGCTGCGCGTGAGAAAGCAGTCGCAGCCGGCAACGCTGAAGCGCCCGCCGGTCATGAACACCAGTTGCTCGACGCCGGGCGCCAGCCGCGCCAGTGCGGTTACGGCCTGCGGGCCCTGCAAGGCCAGCAGCGCCATTTCGGGCATGGGGATGACTTCGCAGCGGCTGCCGATGTTTTGCTGGATATGCGCGATGTCGCCGACCTTGCAGGCGCCGTTGACGATGATGAAAATGTCTTCGCCGCGGTTGAAGAACATCAGGTCGTCGATGATGCCGCCGTCCTCATTGAGCAGCAGGGCGTAGCGCTGTTTGCCAGGCGCCAGGCCGATCACGTCGACCGGGATCAGGGTTTCCAGCGCGGCCGCAGCGTCGGGTCCGACCAGGCGCAGCTGGCCCATGTGGGACACGTCGAACAGGCCGGCGGCGCGGCGGGTATGCAGGTGTTCGGCCATCAGGCCCGAGGGGTACTGGACCGGCATCGAATAACCCGCAAACGGGACCATGCGGGCGCCCAGTTCCAGGTGCAGCGCATGCAGCGGTGTGGTGAACAGTTCGGCGGCTGTGGTGGACACGGGCGTTCTCCGGGGCAAATAGACAACATGGCATCAAACCATGGCTTGCCCCTGCTGTCCGGCTTACCTGAGAGATTCACCCGGCGATGCGGGCTTGCTCCTTCGGTGGACGGCCCGCGAGGCCGCCTCTCTCCAGTAGGGAACGCCCACCGGCACGGGTGCCAGGGGGGCGGTTGCCAGTCCTTTTGCCTGAGCGTTCAGAGCACCATTGGGGGTGACTCATGCGCCTTCGGCGGTTTTCGCGGGGGAAAACTCTCTCCTGACGCGGCAAGTGTAGCTGAAGCCCGCCTCAGGCTTCCTGCTCGGCGGGCAGCAGCATGGCGATGCGTTCGCTGATGGAGTCCGCCCGCTCGGACCCCGTGACCTTCTCGATTTCCTCGATCATGCGGCGGGACGCTGCCAGCATGGCCTCGCGATCCCTGGCGTCGCGCAAGGCCTCGCGGAACACCGCGGCCAGTTCGGGATTTTTCCGGGAAAACATGCGTTCACAGATGTCGAAGAGAAACATGCGTGTGGTGGCCAGCGACCTCTTGCCTTCAAACTGGTCGGCGGACACCCGGGCGGGCGCTTGCGGGGCGGACTGGTTCTGCGCGAGGGGCTGCTTTTCAGGCGGGGCGGGCCGGGCTTGTTCCGCCGCGACCACCGGGGGACGGATGGCTTGCGTTACCTTGCCAGGCTGGGTCTGCAGAAAACCGTCGCGCAGCAGCTTCAGCGCGATTTCCTCGCCGTCACCGTTGAACAGCGGGCGGAAGTCCTGCACCGACTTGCTGCCATCGGCCAGCAACAGCAGGGTGCGCTCGCGCTGGCCCAGCGTGCGGGTTCCCGCTTTGAGTTCGGCCCGGGCGCGGTCTGTCTTGTGGAGCTGCATGGGGCGTCCTGAACGGTAAAGCCCTCATCATGCAGACACAATATGACACAGTTATGAAGCCTGGCCCGCCCGGCCGCCCGCGTATGCCTGACCGTTCGTTGAACTCCGAACGAAGTCCCGGATTTGTATGGGATGTTTGCCTTCTCTCCCCACCCTTCTGTATGCGCCGAGGAGCGCAGGGCCAGACGGATCAGGACGGGCGATTGTCTGAGCCGAAGGCGAGTTCGAGCCCGGCCCCGGCTGGACCGGGCACCGCAGGTTGCCCGGAGCGCGAGCGAAGGGCCGCAGGCAGCAGGGTCGCCTTTTCTTTGGTGACTTTCTTTTGGCGAAGCAAACGAAAGTTACTTGCGGCCGGGCAACCCCCGGCCAACGGGCATGGGCGCACCAAAGAGGTTGAGAAAAAGACGTCTTCGCCAAGCGCAGCCCGGACGGAGGGGTTTGGACGTGGATCCCGGATCCAGTCCGGGATGACAAAGTGGCGATAACTTGCCGCCGGAGAAAAGTCCGCTAGCGCGCGTAAACGATATCGCGCAAGGTCAGCGAGATCGCCGGCAGGTAGGTGATCAGCATCAGGCAGGCGATGATCACCAGCACGAAGGGGATCAGGTGCCGGATGATCTGGTCCAGTGATATTCGCGCCACCGTGCACGCAGCAAACAGGTTCACGCCGAAGGGCGGTGTGATCATGCCCAGCGCCAGATTCACCACCATGACCATGCCGAAATGCACCGGGTCGATGCCGAAATGCATGGCCACGGGCGCCAGAATCGGCGCCAGCACAATGATGGCGGCACTGGTTTCGATGAACATGCCGATCAGGAACAGCGCCGCATTGACGCCCAGCAGGAACAGGGCAGGTGACTGCAGTACGGCTTCGAGGTAACGCCCGATCGCATCGGGTACGCCGGCGCGGGTGATCAGGAAGGCGAACAGGCCGGCGTTGGCGATGATGAACATGATCACCGCGCTGGAGATCACCGATTTGCGCAGCACCACGATCAGGCTGGGGATGCTGATCTCGCGGTAGATCACCACACCGACGATCAATGCGTAAAACACGGCAACAGCCGCGGCTTCGGTCGGCGTGAAGATGCCGCCGTAAATGCCGCCCAGGATGATGACCGGCATCAGCAGCGCCCAGCCGGCCTGCCAGGTGGCCTTGAAGAAACCCAGCCGGCCATCGCCGTCGTTTTTGCCCCAGCCCTTGATGCGGCAGTAGATGTAGACAAACACCATCAGCGCCGCACTGATCAGGATGCCGGGACCGATGCCGGCGATGAACAGCTCGCCGATCGAGACTTCGGCGCTCACGCCGTAGAGGATCAGCGGAATCGAGGGCGGAATGATCACACCCAGCTCGGCGCTGGTCGCCTGCAGGGCGGCCGCATAACTTTTCGGATAACCGTGTTTGACCAGCGCGGGAATCAGGATGGCGCCGACGGCGAAGGTGGTGGCCACCGAAGACCCCGAGACCGCCGCAAAAATCATGCAGGTCAGCACGCAGGTCATGGGCAGGCCGCCCTGCACGCCGCCGACGATGCTTTTGGCGAACTCGACCAGCCGGCGCGAGATGCCGCCGGTTTCCATCAGGTTGCCGGCGAGGATAAAAAACGGGATCGCGGCCAGTGGAAACTTGTTGATGGCGTTGAACATCTCCTTGACGGAGATCAGCATGTGGGCGTTGCTGGCCTGGATGCCGAACACGGCCGCGAGACCGATGGACACCGCGACAGAAATCGTCAGCGCAAAACAGACGATCATGGTCGTCAACATCACGGCGGTCATTGCGCGGTCTCCAGTTCATGGCGCTGCGGGTCGATCAGGTTGCCGATGATGCCAATCACGCAGAACATCGCGCCTATGGGCATCGCCACATAACCCCAGAACATCGAAATCGATTCCAGCCCGGCCATGGACTGCACGCGGCCGCGCAGCGCGTAGTCCCAGCCCCACCAGATGATGATGGCGATCAGCAGCAGCGCGGCCAGGCAAACCACCCAGTCCAGCACGCGTTTGAGCTTGATCGGGCTCCAGCGGTACAGCACATCGACGCTGACCATGGCGCCTTGCCGGAAAGCGGCCGGGATGCCCATGAACACCATCCAGATCAGCGACAGGCGGATCAGGATCTCGGTCCATTCGGCCGGTTGCTCGAGCACGAAGCGGGTGATGATCTGGAACATGCCCAGCGCCGAGGCGATGGCCAGCATCACGCAGGCCACCAGCGTGGCAAAGCCCGTGGTCCAGCGTTCGAGGGTGAGGAAGGCGTGTTTCATGGGCTACCGGTTTGACAAGGAAAACGCCCGCCAGCCGAATGGCTGCGGGCGTGTCCAGCTACTGAAAGTATAGCGAACGAAGTGCTTATTTGACGGCGCGGATCTTGTCGATGTTGGGTTTGCCGAACTGCTTCTCGAACTCGGCGTTCACCGGTGCCAGCGCAGCCACAAACCTGGCCTTGTCGACGTTGTCGATCACGGTCATGCCCTTGGCGCGCAGGTCGGCCACACCCTTGGCATCGTCCTCGTCGACACGGGCGCGGTTGGCCTTGGTGCCTTCTTTCGCGGCGTCGAGGAAGGCCTGCTTGTCAGCCGCCGACAGCTTGTCGAAGGAGGCCTTGTTCATGACGAAGATGCACGGCGAATAAACGTGGCCGGTCAGCGTCAGGTGTTTCTGCACCTGGTCGAACTTGGCGGAGATGATCACCGACAGCGGATTTTCCTGGCCGTCGACCGTGCCCTGCTGCAGCGCGGTGAACACTTCCGGGAAGGCCATGGGTGTGGTCACGATGCCGAAGCCCTTGTAGGCGGCGATGTGCACGGGGTTTTCCATGGTGCGCATCTTCAGGCCCTTGAGGTCTTCCGGTCCCTTGACGTCACGCTTGCTGTTGGTCATGTGGCGGAAACCGTTTTCGGCCCAGGCCAGGGCCTTGAACCCCTTGCTGTCGAACTTGGTCAGCAGATCCTGGCCGATGGGGCCGTCCAGCACCGCGCGGGCGTGGGCCTTGTCACGGAACAGGAAGGGCACGTCGAGGATCTTGGTTTCCGGCACGAAGTTGGGCACCGGGCCAGTCGACGAGAAGGCCAGCTCCTGCGTGCCCAGCTGCACCGCTTCGATGGACTCGCGTTCGCCACCAAGTGCGCCGTTGTAAAAGGTCTGGACCTTGTAGCGGCCGCCGGTGCGTTTTTCAACTTCCCGCGCGAAGGTGTCGATGGCGACGCCCTGGTGCGAATTCTGCGCCGTCGAGATGCTGATCTTCATGGTGGTCTGGGCGGCGGCGCCGGCGACGAGGCCGAGCGCCAGCGTCATGCCCAGGGCCAGCCTGGAAAGCGCAGGTTTGAAAAATGTCATGGATGTCTCCTCGGATAAAAAGGGAAGGGTCTGAAAGTTGTCATACAACTTCTGATTTTCACCCCGCAGGCGGGCGCACTGCCTAGGGGTTTTCGCTGAGGTAGGCGCGAATGATGTCGTCGAAATTTTCTTCCGGCAGCAGGCCGAGCCCGGCGGCCCGGCTGGCCTGGATGTGGGCCGGCCAGCTGGTGACGATGCGGGCGATCGCCGGGTCGGCTTGCCAGTCGATCAGCGCGGCGACGTCCTCGCCGGCGACGCGGGCCAGGGCCGCGGCCATGTCGCCGACGGTGGTCTTGAGTGCCGGCAGGTTGATCGCCGTGCGTGCACCCCAGTCGGCATCGCTGGCCTCGGCCGCGCGGATCAGGCCGGCGATGGTGTGGCCTGGCGAGGACAGGGCCACCGGTGTTTCGCGGGGCACCGGGCAGACCGCCCGCACCCCGGCCAGCGGCTCGCGGATCATGCCGCTGAGAAAACTCGAGGCCGCGCCATTCGGTTTGCCGGGACGCACGCTGACCGTCATCAGGCGCACGTTGCGGCCGCGAATGAATCCCTTGCGCGCATAGTCGGCCACCAGTTGTTCACCGATGAACTTCTGGATGCCGTAGCTGTTTTGCGGCGTGGGCAGGGTGGTGTCGGTGATCACCTCGGGCAGCGGCTGTTCGGGCGAGTTGCCGAACACCGCCAGCGAACTGGCAAATACCAGGGTCGGCCTGGCCTTCAGCGCGCGGCAGGCCTGCAGCAGCGCACGCGTGGCGTCGAGGTTGCTGCGCATGCCGAGGTCGAAGTCGGCCTCACATTCGCCGCTGACCGCAGCGGCCAGATGAAAAACCAGCGAGCTGCCCTCGGCAATCACCGGTGACGAGGCCTGGCCAGGCTCGAGCAGTGTATTGAGGTCGCCCTCGATGGCCCGCACGCGGACGTCGGCCATCAGGTCTGCGGGCGGGGCGGCGCGGTCCACCAGGGTGATGCGGCTGATGGCCTGCGCCGGTGCGCCTGCCAGCGACAGCGATTCCTGTTTGAGCAGTTCACGGGCCAGGCGGACGCCCAGAAATCCGGCGCCGCCGGTGATGACGATGTTCATGGGTCTGAAGCTTTCACGGTGCGTTGGTTCCGGACAGGAACCGGGCGGAAGGCACCGAGTCTAGCGCGCCCTGATGCAGGCCGCTGCAGGCGCTGGCCAGGCGCCGCCGCCGGCGCTTACATGCCGCTGTAGTTGGGCCCGCCGCCGCCTTCGGGCGTGACCCAGACGATGTTCTGCGTCGGGTCCTTGATGTCGCAGGTCTTGCAGTGCACGCAGTTCTGCGCGTTGATCTGCAGGCGGTCGCTGTTGTCGGGGTTCTTCACGAACTCGTAAACACCGGCCGGGCAATAACGCGCCTCCGGCCCGGCGTAGGTGGCCAGGTTGATGTTGACCGGCACGCTGGCATCTTTCAGTGTCAGATGCGCCGGTTGCTGCTCTTCATGGTTGGTGTTGGAGACAAACACCGAACTCAGGCGGTCGAAGGTGATCTTGTTGTCGGGCTTGGGGTAGACGATGGGCTGGCACTCGGCGGCCGGCTTGAGCATGGCGTGGTCGGCCGTGGTGCGGCGCAGGCTCCAGGGCGGGTTGCGTATGCCCAGCTTGGGCAGCAGCCACTGCTCGATGCCGGTCATGAAGGAACCGAGGTAAACGCCTTTCTTGAACCACTGCTTGAAGTTGCGCGACTGCTGGAGCTCGGCAAACAGCCAGCTCTTTTCGAAAGCTTCGGGGTAGGCCGTGAGTTCGTCGTGCTGGCGGCCTGCGGTGACGGCGTCATAAGCGGCTTCGGCGGCCAGCATGCCGGTCTTGATCGCCGCGTGGCTGCCCTTGATGCGCGCGGCATTGAGGTAACCGGCTTCGCAGCCGATCAGGGCGCCGCCGGGGAACACGGTTTTGGGCAGGCTGACCAGTCCGCCGGCCGTGATGGCGCGCGCGCCGTAGCTGATGCGTTTGCCGCCCTCGAGGTAGGCCTTGATGCTGGGGTGGGTCTTCCAGCGCTGCATTTCCTCGAAGGGGCTGAGGTAAGGGTTGGTGTAGTCGAGACCGACCACCAGGCCCAGCGTGACCTTGTTGTCCTCGAGGTGGTACATGAAGCCGCCGCCGTAGGTCTTGCTGTCCATGGGCCAGCCGGCGGTGTGCACGACCAGGCCGGGCTTGTGTTTGGCCGGATCGATTTCCCAGAGTTCCTTCACGCCCAGCGCATAGGCCTGCGGGTCCTTGCCCTCATTGAGCTTGAACTGCGCCATCAGCTGGCGGCCCAGGTGGCCGCGCGCGCCTTCGGCGAAGATGGTGTACTTGCCGTGCAGCTCCATGCCGAGCTGGAAGTGGTCGCTGGGCTGGCCATCCTTGCCGACGCCGAGGTTGCCGGTGGCGACGCCCTTGACCGAACCATCGTCGTTGTAAAGCACTTCAGCGGCGGCGAAGCCGGGGAAAATTTCAACGCCGAGGTTTTCGGCCTGCTGCGCCAGCCAGCGCACCACATTGCCGAGGCTGATGACGTAATTGCCTTCGTTGTGGAAACACTCGGGCACCAGAAAGCCGGGGGTTTTGGTGGCGCCGGTCTCGCTGAGGAACAGCACCTCATCGGCGGTGACGGCCTGGTTCAGCGGAGCGCCCAGTTCCTTCCAGTTGGGGATCAGCTCGGTCAGGGCCTTGGGGTCCATCACCGCGCCACTGAGGATGTGGGCGCCTGGCTCGGAGCCTTTTTCGAGCACCACCACCGACAGCTCCGTGCCTTTTTCTGCAGCCAGCTGCTTCAGGCGGATCGCGGTGGCCAGCCCGCCAGGGCCGCCGCCGACCACGACCACGTCGTATTCCATGGCTTCACGGGGGCCGAACTGGGCGAGGATGTCTTGGTTGTTCATGGGGGCTCGCTGATAATGATTTGCGTAAGGTGTCGGCTGTGTCCGCCGGTGCAGAGGCTGATTTTATTCTGCCCGGGCCGGCCGCAGGTCAGACACCCGTCTCTAATGATGAAAGGAGTTTGCCATGGCTTACAGCATGGATTTGTCGGGAAGGGTTGCGCTGGTGACAGGGGCTTCGGGCGGCCTGGGCGCGCAGTTTGCCAAAACCCTGAGCCGCGCGGGTGCTGCGGTGGTGCTCGCGAGCCGGCGCATGGACAAGCTCAAGGACCTGCGCGCGCAGATCGAGGCCGAGGGCGGCGACGCACATGTGGTGATGCTCGATGTGACGGACACGGCCAGCATCAAGTCTGCCGTGGCGCATGCCGAGACCGAGGTCGGGCCCATCGACATCCTGGTCAACAACTCCGGCGTCAGCACCACGCAGCGCCTGCAGGATGTGGGTGAGGACGACTACGACTTCATTTTCAACACCAACGTCAAGGGCGCTTTTTTTGTCGGCCAGGAGGTCGGCAAACGCATGCTGGCGCGCGCACGTGGCATGGCGCCGGGCGCATTTTCCGGCGGTCGCATCATCAACATCGCCTCGATGGCCGGCCTGCGCGTGTTGCCGCAGATCGGCGTGTACTGCATGAGCAAGGCCGCCGTGGTGCAGATGACCCGGGCCATGGCGCTGGAATGGGGCAAGTTCGGCATCAACGTCAACGCCATCTGCCCGGGCTACATCGATACCGAGATCAACCACCACCACTGGGAAACCGAGCAGGGCAAGAAGCTGGTGCAGATGCTGCCGCGCAAACGCATAGGCACACCCGAGGACCTGGACGCGTTGCTGGTGATGCTGGCCAGCGGCCAGAGCCATTTCATCAATGGCGCGGTGATTGCCGCCGACGATGGCTTCGGCGCCTGAACCGGGGTGAGGGGGTTGCTGTTTCCCCCCGTTGGCCGCCCATGCTGACGGGCATCCTGGCCGGGCTGGCGGCCGGCGCCTTGTGGGGTCTGGTGTTTGTTGCGCCGCGCATGCTGGAGACAGGGCCGGGCGGGTATTCGTCGATAGACCTCACGGCCGGACGTTTTGCCGTATACGGGATGCTGGCCGCAGCGGTGATGCTGGCAGGCTGGCGCAGCCGCCGCTTGCCAACCCTGCGACAGGCGGGCGCCGCGCTGGTCATGAGTGTGCTGGGTTTCAGCGGCTATTACCTGTTGCTGGTGCTGGCCATCCGCGATGCGGGCACCGAGGTTCCGTCGCTGCTGATCGGCACCATTCCCATCTGGGTCATGCTGCTGGGCAAACCGCAGGGATTGCGCTGGGCCTCACTGCTGCCGGGCCTGGCTCTCACGCTGGCCGGGTTGGCGCTGATGATGGGCAGCACGGACGGCGCTGGGCAGAGTGAAGCTGCCCACTTCTGGCGCGGCACGGGCTTTGCGCTCGCGTCGCTGGTGTGCTGGACGGTATTTGCGGTTGTTAACTCGGCCTGGCTCAAACGCCACCCCGAGGTGAACGCCACCGATTGGGCCAACTGGCTGGGCGTGGCCACCGGTCTGGGCGCCCCGCTGATGTGGCTGGCGGGTGGTAAGGACTGGTCGGTGCTGGCTGCGCGCGAAGACCGGGGGATGTTTGTTCTTCTGTGCGTCGCTGCCGGTGCAGGCTCGACCTGGCTGGCCACGATTTTGTGGAACATGGCCAGCCAGCAGCTCAGCGCCAGCCTGTGCGGGCAGCTCATCGTCAGCGAAACCATTTTTGCGCTGTTGTATTCTTTCATGTGGGACGGGCATTGGCCCACCACCATGCAACTCGCTGCCTGCGTGCTGTTCACGCTGGGCATCCTGGCTTCCATTCGCGCGCACCGCTGAGCGCCTTGTCCTACCCAACATGCCCTGACAATGAAAATCGAGATTCCCGAAAAAGAGAAACTGGTCTTCGAGAAGTCCATGACTATCCGCTGGGGCGACATGGACGCCATGGGCCACGTCAACAATGCCAGCTACTTCCGCTACCTGGAGACGGTGCGCATCGACTGGATGTATTCCATCGGCTGTATCCCGGACCCGAAAGGCGAAGGCCCGGTCATCGTCAATGCCTTCTGCAACTTCTACAAGCAGCTCGAATACCCGGGCGACATCCTGGTGCGCATGTACGCCAGCGACCCGGGCCGCACGACCTTCGAGACCTGGGGCACCATGGAGCGTGTCGACCAGCCTGGCGTGATTTACGCGGCCGGCGGTGCCACCACCATCTGGGTGGACTTCCCGAGCCAGAAGGCGGCCACCTTGCCCGACTGGATGCGGGACCTCGTCACCTGAGGGCAGGTCAAGACGGGTTCTGTTGGCCCGGGACTTGCATGCGTCAAGGCAGGGATCGTGGAGCACGCAGAATGAAGCAGAAGATCACAGGACCGAGGGCTGCAAGCCCTGATGGCGCGACAAATTTGAGGGTGATGGAAGCAATCCTTCCCTGGAAGGCGCTGCGCGACCTTCTGCCGCTCATCTCCCCAGGACCGGCCACGGTCGCGAGCCCATCCGGCTGGAGCGCATGCTGCGCATCCGGCATGGCCTCTATCCTGCCGCCCTGTTGTGCGAGCACGCCCCGTGCTGCAGGGCCAGCCGTTCGCGCCACTGTGCGGGCATTGCAGAATGCCAGTGACTCATGCCAGTGATCCCGTCAGGGGAGTAGAGCGTCCTGGCATCGGGAAGGGTTTCCGGCTCCAGCGCGATGCAAAGCGGTGACACCTTCCAGAACGTCCATAAATCGACCGCTTATGTCCGACAACGGCAGCCCGCCGGAATCACACTGGATCCAGGATGGCCCTTCGGCAATCTCGAGGAAGACCCCATGAAAACTCGTCGTCGTTTTGTCTCGGACCTGGGTGGGCTGGCGCTAGGCGCATCATTCGGCGGATTTTCTTTGAGCGCGCGCTCCGAAGCGGCTGCCCGTCTGCTGGTCGGATTCCCTCCCGGCGCAACCGGCGACCGGATCGCCCGCGCCGTGGTTCCGGCGCTGGCGTCAAGCCTTGGCACTTCGGTGATTGTGGAAAACAAGGCGGGAGCGGGAGGGCAGCTTGCGATCGAGATGGTCAAAAACGCACCTGCAGATGGAACGCTGCTGCTGCAGACCATCGGCTCATCCATGGTCATCTATCCCCATACCTACAAGGCGCTTCGCTACCGACCGTTTGAAGATTTCATTCCCATCGGGACAGTCGCCACCGTTCCTATCGTCCTGGTCGCCGCCACAACGACGCCGGTCAAGGCGTTTGCCGAACTTGTGGCGCTCCTCAAGCGCGATCAGAGATATGGCTTTTACGGCACACCCGCTTCCGGCAGCGTGTTCCACTTCTCGGGCGTGCTGTTGCAGCGGGCTCTTCAAGCGGGGTTTGAACATGTGGCCTACAAGGGCTCCGCACCCTTGCTTCAGGATGTCCTGTCTGGCCAAGTGCCTTTCGGGTTCATGGCTCAGAGCGACATCCTGGAACACTATCGCGCTGGCAAACTCCAGATTCTTGCCGTCACGGGCACGTCCCGGACGTCGCAGCTGCCGGAGGTTCCGACCTTTCCCGAACTGGGCTACGCCAATCTCGTCAATCGCGAGTGGTTCTCGTATTTTCTGGCGGCGAACACTCCCAGTGAGACGGTGTCGAAATACCGCATGGCGGTGCGGCATGCGGTCACCTCCGAGGATGTGAGGAAAAAGCTGATGGGCGCCGGGCTCGAAATGGCGGAAGGTGAGTCGTCCTTCCTGGCCGCAACCATGCAGAAGGAATACGGGCAATGGCAAAAAATCGTCAAAGAGATCGGTTTTGTTGCGGACTGAGTCCATCAGAAGATCCATGAGCCCAGGTCCACCCACGCGCGAGATCGCCATCGTTGTTTTTGACGATGTCCTCCTGCTCGACCTTGCTGGACCAGGCGACGTGTTTGGCAGGGCCAACTTTCTTCTGCAGAAAGCAGGGGAGCCTGAGCGTTACCGGGTGACGGCCTTGTCGACCTTCGGCGGCGAGATACATGCCTCTTCCGGCCTGCGCTTGCAAACTGCGGCGCTGCCTGCGCCAGAAATCTGCGCATTCGACACCGTGCTGGTTGCAGGCGGGCCCGGTGTGCTGAAGGCGCGACACGATCTGCAATTGCACAACTGGCTGCGCGCCGTGCAGCCGCGCGTCAACCGGCTTGGCTCGGTGTGTACCGGCGCCTACATCGTGGCCGAGGCCGGCATGTTGTCCGGCAAGCCCGCGACCACGCATTGGAATCACGCCACCGAGTTTGCACAGCGTTATCCGGACGTATTGCTGAACATCGATGCGATGTATGTGCGTGAAGGAAAGCTGTTCTCTTCGGCGGGCGCCACGGCGGGCATTGATCTGGCGCTGAGTCTCGTGGATGAGGATTTCGGCAGGGATCTGGCGCTTGCGATTGCAAGAGAGCTGGTGGTTTTTCGCGTGCGATCTGCCGGCCAGAGCCAATACAGCACTGCGCTCACTTCCTATGGCAGCGAGTGTGGCCGTGTGCAGAAGGCGACGGAGTTCATCCTTCGCCACCTTGAATCGGGCGTCACGCTGGAGCAGGTCGCCGCCCACGTCTGCTTGAGTTCGCGTCAGCTGACTCGCAAGTTCAAAGACGAGATGGGGGTATCTCCGTCCCGGTACATCGCCGCAGCCCAGGTCGATCTGGCGCGTGCACTGCTTTGCGCCACCGACCAGCCTCTGGAAAAAATCGCGTTGCGCTGTGGTTTCTCCGGACGCCAGCAGCTCACGCGCGTGTTCGAGAAAGCCTTGGGAACGACGCCCCATGAATTCCGCGAACACCTGACCCCGCACATTCGACAGGCCCAACAACCATGACCTTGCAAAAAACAACCCGCATTGGAATGCTCGCATTCCCGAAAATGACTTCCCTGGACATCCTGGGGCCTTTTGAGGTTCTGGCACGCGCACCTGACTGCATTGCGCAGCTGGTGGCTAAAGACATGCGGCCAATCTCCGGAGACACGGGCTTGCGCATCCTGCCCGACATCGATTTCTCGGGCGCGCCGCAGTTCGACGTCATCGTCGTTCCTGGAGGGCCAGGCCAGGCCGATCTGATGGAAGACGAGGAGGTGCTTGGCTTTTTGCGCAAGCAGGCAGCGGGTGCCGGTCTTGTCACTTCCGTATGTACAGGCTCGCTCCTCCTGGCGGCCGCCGGCCTGTTGAGCGGCTACCGGGCCACGTGCCACTGGTTGTCACTGGACCAGCTCGGTCAGTTCGGCGTTCAGCCTGTCCACCAGCGTGTGGTGGTGGACCGGGACCGGATCACCGGCGCAGGCGTCACGTCCGGCCTCGACTTTGCGTTCACGGTCCTTGCGACGCTGCGCGGCGACGATGCCGCCAGGGCGCTCCAACTCCTGCTTGAATATGATCCAGCGCCGCCTTTCGACAGCGGCCACCCACGCGTCGCATCGGAGCAGCTGGTGGACCAGGTCAGGGCATCGGCGGCGGGCATGCTGGAACATCGACGCATGGTCTCTGCACGTGTTGCGGGCCGACTCAAGGCGGGGCTGGATTCATGAGTTTTCCGGCCGCCGGCCTGTCGCACGAGGACGTTCCCTGCGGGGCCCGACCACGGGCGATGGCAGCTATCAAAAACAAAGCTATCCGGCGGCCGGCTTGGGCTTGGGTACGCGGCCCATCAGGTAGAACTCGGGATTGGGCATCATGTTCGAGAAGCTGGCGATGCGGTTGGACAGGCCGAAAAACGCGGTGATGGCCGCGATGTCCCAGATGTCCTCGTCGCTAAAGCCGTGCGCCTGCAGTGCGGCAAAGTCGGCCTCTTCCACCTCGTGCGAACGCTCGCACACCTTCATCGCAAAATCCAGCATGGCGCGCTGGCGCGGCGTGATGTCGGCCTTGCGGTAGTTCACCGCCACCTGATCGGCCACCAGCGGCTTCTTCTCGTAAATCCGCAGCAAGGCGCCGTGCGCCACCACGCAGTACAGGCACTGGTTGGCGGCGCTGGTGGTGGTGACAATCATCTCGCGATCACCCTTGGTGAGGCCCGATTCTTCCCGCAGCATCAGGGCGTCGTGGTAAGCAAAAAAGGCCCGCCACTCGGCCGGACGCCGTGCCAGCGCGAGGAACACATTCGGCACAAAGCCGGCTTTTTCCTGCACTTCAAGAATTTTGGCCCGGATGTCTTCCGGCAGGTCTTTCAGCTCGGGCGCGGGATAGCGGGGTGTGGCAGTTGGTGTGGCGGAGGGATTCATCAGCGTCTCTTTCAGTAGTTTTTGTCAATGTCTGTGCGCAAGCCTACTACGGCATGGCCCGCGCCCCCGGATGAGCCGCCAAAAGGGCTCGACCATGGATATTTAAAAAAGCTATCGAATAAATATCTTTAATTGACTTTGAATATTTTGCGGGGAAACCTAGACTTGTCTGCAGGTCCACAGGCACTGCCAGCAGATCGGCAGCGCACCCCAGCCGCTTCAGCAGCTGTTGCCTGGGCTACCCCCATGGCCCGCCGCGTCATTGATCAACCACAAAGGAAGCCTCATGTCAGAAAAACAAATGCAAAGCGAAGCCCAGTGCCCATTTTCCGGTGGCGCACCCAAACCCAAACCGCGTGCCACCACCAATTCGGCCTGGTGGCCCGAACAGCTGAACCTCAAGGTCCTGCACCAGCAGTCGGCGCTCTCCAATCCGATGAGTTCGGAATTCAAATACGCTGAAGAATTCAAGACCCTGGACCTCGAGGCGGTGATCCAGGACCTGCATGTACTGATGACAGATTCGCAGTCCTGGTGGCCCGCCGACTATGGCCACTATGGGCCTTTCTTCATCCGCATGGCCTGGCATGCGGCAGGGACCTACCGCACCTTTGACGGCCGCGGCGGCAGCGGCAGCGGCGAACAGCGTTTTGCACCGCTGAACAGCTGGCCGGACAACGGCAACCTCGACAAGGCGCGCCGCCTGCTCTGGCCCATCAAGGCCAAATACGGACGCAAGCTGTCGTGGGCCGACCTGTTCATCCTGACCGGCAACGTGGCGCTCGAGTCCATGGGTTTCAAGACTTTCGGCTTTGGCGGCGGCCGCCCCGACGTGTGGGAGCCGGAAGAAGACATCAACTGGGGTTCCGAAACCGAATGGCTGGGCGACGAGCGTTACAGCGGCGACCGTGAGCTGGCCAACCCGCTGGCTGCCGTGCAGATGGGCCTGATCTATGTGAACCCCGAAGGCCCGAATGGCAAGCCCGACCCGCTCGGCTCTGCCCGCGATATCCGCGAAACCTTCGCCCGCATGGCCATGAACGACGAGGAAACCGTGGCGCTCACCGCCGGTGGCCACACCTTCGGCAAGGCCCACGGCGCGGTGGACCCCAAGCACCTTGGCGTCGCCCCCGAGGGTTCCGACATCGAGCACATGGGCTTCGGCTGGGTCAACAGTTTTGAGACCGGCCACGGCGTGCACACGACCACCAGCGGCATTGAAGGCGCCTGGACCAAAAACCCGATCAAGTGGGACAACGGCTACTTCGAGAACCTGTTCGGCTACGAGTGGGAACTGACACACAGTCCGGCCGGCGCCCAGCAGTGGAAGCCCGTGGGCGCCACCGGTGATGGCACGGTACCTGACGCGCACGATCCGACAAAACGCCACGCGCCCATGATGACCACGGCCGACATGGCCATGCGCATGGACCCGGCGTATGAAAAGATCTCGCGTCGTTTCATGGCCAGGCCCGAGGAGTTTGCCGACGCGTTTGCGCGCGCCTGGTTCAAGCTGACGCACCGCGACATGGGCCCCATTGCCCGCTACCTCGGGCCGCTGGTGCCCAAGGAGGAGCTGATCTGGCAGGATCCGGTTCCTGCCCTTGACCACCCGCTTGTCAATGATGCGGACGTGGCTGCGCTGAAAGCCCAAATCCTCACCTCGGGCTTGTCGACCTCGCAACTGGTGACGACCGCATGGGCATCCGCCTCGACCTTCCGCGGCAGCGACAAGCGCGGCGGTGCCAACGGCGCGCGCATCCGGCTGGCGCCGCAGAAGGACTGGGAAGTCAACCAGCCGGCCGAATTGGCCCGGGTGCTGGCCACGCTGGAAACCATTCAGCAGGCGTTCAATGCCGCGCAAACCGGCGGCAAGAAGGTGTCGCTGGCCGACCTGATCGTGCTGGGCGGTACTGCCGCCGTTGAAGCTGCGGCGAAGAAGGCCGGCCACGCCGTGAGTGTTCCGTTTGCACCGGGCCGTACCGACGCCTCGCAGGCGCAGACCGATGTCGAGTCGTTTGCGGTGATGGAGCCTGTGGCCGATGGTTTCCGCAACTATGTCCGCAAGGGCCATGAAGCCGCGGTGGCGGAGCTGCTGGTCGACAAGGCCAAGCTGCTCACGCTGACGGCACCGGAGATGACGGTGCTTGTCGGTGGCCTGCGTTCCCTCGGCGCCAACGTGGGTGCAGCCAAACACGGCGTCTTCACGAAGCGCAGCGATGAGCTCACCAACGACTTCTTCGTCAACCTGCTCGACATGAACACGAAGTGGCAGAAGTCCGCCGATGCGGAGTTTGTGCTGGAAGGGCGCGATCGCAAGACCGGCGAACTCAAGCTCACCGGCACTGTCGCGGATCTGGTCTTCGGCTCCAACTCGCAACTGCGCGCCCTGGCCGAGGTGTATGCCAGCAGTGACTCGCCGGAAGTGTTTGTGCGTGACTTTGTGAAGGCGTGGACCAAGGTCATGAACCTGGACCGCTACGACCTGGCCTGAACACCCGGCCTGCAGGCACATGAGCCCGTCCCGGCGACAACCGGGGCGGGCTTTTTTGATGGGAGCAGGTGCGGGTGCCGGCGATGCTGATGTCTGGTCTCCACTATGCTCGACCTTTTTTGCGGAGCGCCTCATGACCATTTCTTCGGACACAGCTTTTGACAAGGGACTCGCCACGCGCAAGCAGGTGATGGGCGAAGACTTTGTGGCCCAGGCGCTGGGCAATGCCACCGAGTTCACGCGGCCCATCCAGGAACACATCACGGCCCGGGCCTGGGGCGATGTCTGGCAGCGGCCCGGCCTGGACCTCAAGACGCGCAGCCTGATCACCGTCGCGATGCTGACGGCGCTGGGCAAGCAGCATGAGCTCAGGGGCCATGTGCGCGGCGCATTGAACAACGGCGCCACGCCGGCGGAGCTGCAGGAGGTGTTGCTACATGCGGCCGTCTACTGCGGCGTGCCAACGGCCGTTGATGCTTTCAGGACCGCGGCCGAGGTGGTCGACGGTCCGAGGAAGGCCTGAGGGCTCTCTGCCGCTTTTGCGGAAAGCCCCAGGGCATTTTTTGCCATCAGCCCCCGCCGGCTGGTGATTGTCAGCTATAAAAACTGTAGCGTATCAAACCTTCTGGAGGCTGTCGAAACTGCCCAGATAGTCCATTTTGACCAGCGGCACGCCCTGGCTGCGCAGGATGTCGTAGGCCGTGGTGATGTGGAAATAGAAGTTGGGCAGCACAAATCCCAGCAAGTAGGGTTCGCTGGCGAAGGCCAGTTCCTTGCCGCCGGCCTTCATGACGACGCTGCCGCCTTCGTTGCTGTTGATCTGGGCCTCGCTCACGGTTGCGATGAAGTCCAGGGTTTTGGCAATCCGCGCCTCGAGCTCATCGAAGGTGGTTTCGGTGTCCGGGAAACTTGGCGGCACCAGTTTGGCCAGGCGCGCCGTGCCTGCCTTGGCGGCGTCGCTGGCGCTCTGGATTTGCCCGGCCAGCGGGTACATGTCGGCGGCGAGGCGGGCGTTGACGAGGGTGGACAGGTCCAGGCCCTGCGCTTCGGCATGGGCCCTGGCCTTGGCCAGCAGGCCGGAAAGGACGGTGAGTCCGCGCACGAAGGCCGGGACGGAAGCCTGGTAGAGGGTCAGCGGCATGGAGAGCTTTCAGCAGAGTGGAACGGCAGCGCATTGTGTTCCGTCCCGGGAAACCCTGCTGGGGCCGGCCTCGTGCCGCTCAGCGACTTCAGCCTTCCATCAGCTTGTGCACCAGGTCGGCGGTGGTCGAGGCCTTGTACTTGCGCATCAGGCGGGCGCGGTAAATTTCCACGGTGCGGTGGCTGATCACCAGGGCGCGGCCGATTTCCTTGGAGGTCATGCCATCCATCAGGTGCGCGGCGACTTCGCGTTCGCGCGCGGTCAGTTCGGCCTTGACCGGCCGGCGTGAACTGAGGTCCTCGAAGGTCCAGATGCCGGACTCGTGCGGCGCGGCACGGTTGAGCGCGCGGCCGGTCACATGGCACCAGAAGGTTTCGCCCTTGAGCCGTCCGTCCACACGTTTCATGATGCGGTCGTCGGCGTAGTGGCCCTTGGCATTGAGGATGGGCAACATGCGCGCGCCTATGCGCTCGTACTCGTCGGCGCTGGGGTAGAGAATCTGGAAAGACTGGCCGATCAGTTGCTCGCGCGTGGCGCCGAACATTTCGCACACATGCTGGTTGCAGTCGACGATGCCGCGGTTGCGCGACAGCACCAGCCCGACTGGTGCCATGTTGAAGGCCAGGCGGTAGTCGATGTCCATGGAGTCTGTGAGAATCACCGAGGGTTAGGCTTTAGGGGTAACTACGTATCAGGATAGGTAGTATCGTACGGCTTTTGAAGTATCTGTTGAAGTTCTCCAGGAGATTTTTGTGAATAAACTTTTTCCCTCCGCTGCCGAGGCCCTCAAGGGCGTCGTCAAGGACGGCCAGCTGATGGCTGTTGGCGGTTTCGGTCTCTGCGGCATTCCCGAGGCCCTGATCCAGGCCCTGCGCGACAGCGGCACCAAGGACCTCACCGTGATCTCCAACAACGCCGGGGTGGACGGCTTCGGCCTGGGCAAGTTGCTCGAGACACGCCAGATCAGCAAGATGATTTCCAGCTACGTCGGTGAGAACAAGGAGTTCGAGCGCCAGTACCTGGCCGGTGAACTGGCGCTGGAGTTCACGCCGCAAGGCACGCTGGCCGAAAAGCTGCGTGCCGGCGGCGCCGGCATCCCGGCCTTTTTCACCAAGACCGGTGTCGGCACCCAGGTGGCCGAAGGCAAGGAATTGCGTGAATTCGATGGCGAGACCTATGTGATGGAACGCTCGCTGGTGCCCGACGTGGCGCTGGTCAAGGCTGCCGTGGCCGACAAATCCGGCAACCTGCGCTTCAACCTCACGGCCCGCAACTTCAATCCCGCTGCTGCGATGGCCGGCAAGGTCTGCATCGTCGAGGTCGAGAAAATCGTCGAGGTCGGCGAACTGGCGCCGGACGACATCCACCTGCCCGGCATTTATGTGCACCGCATCGTGCTCAATGCCACTCCGGAAAAACGCATCGAAAAACGCACCCTTACCGAGAAAGCCTGATATGCCCTGGACCCAAGACCAAATGGCGGCGCGTGCCGCCCAGGAACTCGAAGACGGGTTCTACGTGAACCTCGGCATCGGCATCCCGACGCTGGTGGCCAACTTCGTGCCGGCCGACAAGGAAGTCTGGCTGCAGTCGGAAAACGGCATGCTGGGCATTGGCGCCTTCCCGACCGAAGACGAGGTCGACGCCGACCTGATCAACGCCGGCAAGCAGACTGTCACCACGATCAAGGGTTCGTCGATTTTCGGCAGCCATGACAGCTTCGCGATGATTCGCGGCGGCAAGATCAACCTGAGCATTCTTGGCGCGATGCAGGTCAGCGAGAAGGGCGACCTGGCCAACTGGATGATCCCCGGCAAGATGGTCAAGGGCATGGGCGGCGCGATGGACCTGGTGGCCGGCGTCAAGCGCTGCATCGTGCTCATGGAGCACGTCGCGAAGAAAAAGGATGGCACGGAAGACTTCAAAATCCTGCCTGAATGCACGCTGCCCCTTACCGGCAAGGCGGTGATCGACCGCATCATCACCGACCTCGCCGTGATGGACATCACGCCCCAGGGCCTCAAGGTGATCGAGCTGGCACCCGGCGTGACCATGGAGGCCTTGCAGGCCAAGACCGGCTGCAAGCTGCACTGACGGCGCGCTGAGCGCCAGCCGGCAGACGCTGCCGGTGGCCGCCGGGACGCTGCCTGCCAGATCGACCCGGCGGCAGCTCGCTTCCATAGCCTCGTTGCCGAGGGCTGCTCCCGCCCGGCGTCGGTCCCCGTCGCGCCGGGGGCTGGTCGCGGCCCCGAATCCGCTGTTCGACAACAACAAAAGATCACGCCGCCGCCCACACCGGGTGGTGCGCCGACGCGGGCACACGCCGCCCTGTTTGTGGCGTGCTGACAACCAGAATCCGGCCTGGCTGCCGCTCATCGCCGATTGCTGACTTCATGCGCAATATGTGATTTCTTGCGTGTAGAAAATATGTTTAAATACAACAAGTTGCTGTAACTTCTTGTTTCAATTACATAATCGCCAGGTAGCTGCATAAATCCAAAAGTAGCACCAACATGAGCGTCCTTTATCTAGACCATTTCAGCCTCACGGCAGATCCCTTTCGCATCACGCCTGACACGGAGTTTTTTTTCACCGGGGGGCAGCGTGGGGATATTCTGGAAGGCCTGATCGTGGCGGCCATGCACGACGAAGGCATCGTCAGCGTCGTCGGTGAAATCGGCATGGGCAAGACCATGCTCAGCCGCATGCTGCTGGAGCGCTTGCGCCCGCTGCCCTGCGACACCGTTTACCTGGCCAACCCGGTGTTCGACCGCGACGAGATTCTCGGCGCCATCGCCCACGACCTGATGACCGAGCCGCCGCAGGGCAACCGCGCGCACATGCTGGCTGCGCTGGAGGCGGTGCTGATCGAGCGTTACTCCCAGGGCCGGCGCGTGGTGGTGGTGATCGACGAGGCGCACAGCATGCCGGCGACCACGCTGGAGGAAATCCGGCTCCTGTCCAATCTGGAAACCACCCAGAACAAGCTGCTGAAAATTGTTCTGTTTGGCCAGCCCGAGCTCGACGAGCTGCTCGATGCGCCCCAGCTTCGCCAGGTCAAGGACCGCATCAGCCACCGCTTTGAATTGCAGCCGCTCAACGCCGACGAGGCCTCGGCCTATCTGCGCTTCCGCCTGCACAAGGCCGGCTGGCAGGGCGGCGAATTGTTCGATGCCGAGGCGCTCAAGCTGCTGGTCCAGGCCTCGGGCGGGCGCACCCGGCGCCTGAACATGCTGGCCGACAAGTCCCTGCTGGCGGCCTATGCCGAGGGGGTGTCGCGGGTGGGTGCGGAGCAGGTCAGCCGTGCGGTCGGCGACAGTCTGCCCAAGGCAGGCCGCAGCCTTCTGGGCGCCGGCAGCCGGTCCCTGCGCCCGGCTGCACTCTGGAAGCGCTGGATTCCCCTGGGCGCCGGTGCGCTGGCCGTGCTGGTGCTGGGGTATGGACTGGGTTATGGCTCACGAACGCAAACCGAGACCCGACCGCGTGCCGCTGTGGCGCCACATCAGATGGCTTCGGGTGTCGTCGAGGCGCAGGCCGCGCCTGTGCCGGTGACGGTGCCGGTGCCTGTGCCTCTCACCCAGGTGGCGCCGGTGGCGAATCTGAGCACGGCGCTGCCTGAAAAGCCGCTTTCTTCGGACGTGGTGGCCATGGCCGTCAAGGCGCCGCCGGACGCCTTGCGCTCGGAGTCGCTGGCCACCCGCATGCAGGCCACCAACCAGTTCATCGGCGAGCCGTCCACGCGTGGCTTCACGGTCCAGGTCCTGTCCCAGAAAGCCCCGCGCCAGGCCGAGGTGATGATCATGGCCCAGGAAATCCAGCGGGTGCTCGACCAGGCCTCGGCCAAAACCGGCGAACCGTCGGTGGTGCCGGTGCTGGTGCACGACCGGCTCTATCAGGGGCAGGTTTTTCATGCGATGTACGTGGGACACTTCGACAGCCGGCCGGCGGCCCTGCAATTCATTGACGCTTCGCCGCCGGCCCTGAAACATTACAAACCGGTCGTACGCAGCCTGGACGCCATCCGGAAGGAACCCGCCCCTTGAATACCCCCCGTCCTTTCTGGCGCCTGGCACTTCTCAGCATCCTGCTGGCCGGATGCGCCACGCCGCCGCCGCCGCTGTTGCCGGGTCACCTCGCGCAGGACCCCGGCCAGATTCCTCCGATCGCGCCCTCGGCCAGCGAAGCAAGCGGTATTCCCGCGCTGTCCTCCGGCGCACCGCGCCTGCCTGCGCCACGGGCGGTGGTGCCGCAGGAAACCTATAGCGTGGTGGTCAGCAACGTCAATGCGCAAACCCTGCTGTTTGCGCTGGCGCGCGATGCCAAACTTAATCTCGACATCCACCCCGGCATCACGGGCACGGTCACCCTCAATGCGCTGGACCAGACCATCCATGAACTGCTGGACCGTGTGGCACGCCAGATCGACATGCGTTACGAACTGGAAGGAAAAAACCTGTTCGTCTTGCCCGATGCGCCTTTTTTGCGGCTGTACAAGGTCGACTATCCCAACATCACGCGTGAATCGGCCAGCAGCACGGGTTCCGAGTCGCAGGTCGCCACCACCGGGCAGGGGACAGCAACGGGTACCGGCAATTCTTCTTCAGCCTCGATTCGCAACGTCTCGAACAACCGTTTCTGGCCCACACTGACCGACAACATCCGCGACCTGCTGCGTGAAACCGACAAGGTGATCGATCCCGCGGCCGTCACTGCGCCGGTGGCTGCGCCCGTTGCGCCTGCGCCCGCCGCTGCGGTTTCTTCCGCGCCGGGAGCGGCCGGTGCTGCTGCCCGAACCCTGACTGGCAATGCCTCTGCGACGGCCCCGGTGGTGGCCCCCCAGCCGCTTTACCGTGAAGCTGCATCGGTGATTGCCAATCCCGAAACCGGCGTGATCAGCGTGCGCGCAACCGGCAAGCAACATGCGCGTGTGCGCGAGTTCCTGGATCAGGTCGTGGGCAACGCACGGCGGCAGGTCCTGATCGAAGCCACGATTGTGGAGGTCGCGCTGACCAACGACTACCAGCAGGGCATCAACTGGTCTGCGGTCCGTACGGCGGTGAACACGCCGCTGAGCCTGGTGATGGCGGCGGGTGGCGGTACAGCGTTGTCTACCGGCGTGAACCCGCCGTTTCTGGGCACGTTCACCGCACGCCGTTCCTATGGCAACACGGACATCGGTGCGGCGGTGCGGCTGCTCGAATCCTTTGGCCGTACGCGCGTTTTGTCCAGCCCCAAGGTCAGCGTCATGAACAATCAGGCGGCGCTGCTCAAGGTGGTCGACAACAAGGTCTACTTCACGATTTCGGTGACGCCCGGCACACCGGCGTCGCTGGGCGTGCCTGCCACCGCAGCGGTGTACACCACCACCATCAACACAGTGCCGGTGGGCTTCCTGATGAATGTGACCGCGCAGGTCGGGGATGACAACGAGATCACCCTGAACCTGCGGCCCTCGGTGTCGCGCATCACCAGTTATGCCAACGACCCCAGCCCGGCCCTGGCGATCGCCGGCATCACCAACCGCATTCCGGAAATACAGACCCGCGAATTCGAGTCCATCATGAAGGTGCGGGACGGGGAGACAGCCGTGCTGGGCGGGTTGATGCAGGACGACCGCAGCAACGTCACCGACCAGATTCCCGGTGTGGGTGACGTTCCTGTGGTCGGCGAACTGTTCAAGCTGCGCAGCAACCAGTCCAACAAGAGTGAACTGGTGATTTTCCTGAGACCCACCATCCTGCGCGATTCCAGCATCGATGGTGATGCGTCCTTCATCCGCAGCCAGTTATCAATCGGCACACCGGTGCCTGTGGGGCGGCGCCAATGAGCTTGTTGCTGGATGCGTTGCGGCGGGCCGAGCAGGATTCCAAAAAGCGCAAGCTGGCGGACGCCGAAACGCCTGCTGCGGCACCGGACCTCATGCCCGGCAAGCCGGTCGCTGCCCAAGACCAGGCCGCGCCGCCGGAGCTCTCGCTGGAAGCCCAATCCCCTGTACACACGCCTGAACCCGTGCCCGAACTGAGGCTGGAGCCGGAGCCAGAACCTGCACCGCAGGCGATGGCGGCCGCGAAAATCCATTCCGGCTTCGGTGGCGCAGAGCCTGCACCCGATGCGAGTTTTCTTGACTTCGAACTGCCGGCGGAGGACGTGGCCCTGCCCGAGGCCGTGGTGCCGGCGTCCCTGGCGCCCCGCAAGGCTGCGAATCCCTACGGCCGTTATGACCGCCCCGCCTGGGAGGATTCCAGTTCCAACTGGGGTGCGCTGATCGCCAATCCGGTCGCATCCAAACGGCCGGTGTCCGACGAGGCAAGGATCAGTGGCCCTGTGCCCATCAAACCGGCAGCGCGCAGGGCACCAGAGCCCGCGGCTGAGCGCCACGTGTATGCCCGCCCGGCAGAGGGTGACAGCCTGAAGCCTGCGTCAAAACAGCCCGAGCCGGCTCCGCCCAGCCCGGCCCTTGCCGCCACGCCGCGTCAGGCCCTGTCAGCCGCAGGCGTGATGGCCGGCCGGAAAAAAACCGCCATGCCCCGGGCCGGGGACAGGCGCCGCCAGATGGTGCTGGCCGCCGTGGCGCTGCTGGTCGCCTTGCCGCTGGTGGCCTTTCTGCTTTTCGGCGATGCGCTGTTCGGTTCTTCAAGCGGCCTGGGCGTCGCCAAGCCGGCTTTGCCCGCGCCGGTTGTTGCCAGCGCAGCGCCGGCAGAGCCCGAGCCTGCCACGGTGACGACGGCCTTGCCGACAGCTTCACCGCCTGAGCCTGTCGCGACGGCAGTGCCGGCCCCGCCGGCCGCTGTACCGGCTTCGCCGCCCGCGCAGGCTGTGGCGCCACGCGCGATGACCGCCAACGTGTCCGCACGGGCGGCAGCGCCCGCTCGCACCCAGGCACCGCGCAGCGCGCCGGTGCGCGCCGCGGCGCCCATGGCTGCCAGTGCTGCGCCTCCAACAGCGGTTCCCGGCGCCAACCGGCCCGCATCGCTGATGGACTCGGCCTATGCGGCCTACCAGTCCGGCAACAGCGTCGAGGCGGCGCGCCTGTACCGCGAGGTGCTCAAGGCCGACGCCACCCAGCGCGATGCCTGGCTGGGCCTGGCGGTCATCGCCCACGCGAACAACCAGCTGGAACCGGCGATGGATGCCTATCGGCGGGTGCTGCGCCTGGAGCCGCAAAACGCCACGGCATTGGCCGGCGTCAGCAGCTTGAGCCGGGCCGCCGGTGAGCCGCAGCAGGAGTCGCGCCTGCGCGAATTGCTGGCCCGTTCGCCGCAGGAGGCCGACCTCAACCACGCGCTGGCACTGGTGCTGTCCGGCGAGCAGCGCTGGTCGGAAGCGCAGCCGCTGTTTTTCAAGGCGCATTCCCTGGCACCGAAGGAGCCGCAGTTTGCCTACAACCTGGCGGTGGCGCTTGATCACATGCGCAAGTCCGGCCTCGCAGCCCAGTATTACGAAACCGCCCTGGGGCTGGCGCAGGGAAAGGCTGCAGGTTTTGACGAAGCCAACGCGCGCAGCCGGCTGGCCGCGCTGAGGGCCGCCCGGTGAGTACCAAGGTGGACATCTACAACCCCACGACGTTCTACCTCGAACTCGAGCGCAGCGGCCTGATCACACAGGACCAGGCGGAAATTGCCTGGACCGAGCGCGAAAAGCGCGGTGGTTCTTTCGGCGACATCCTGGTCAGCCTGGGCATGTTGTCCATCGACGACCTGACGGCCATCATGGCTGCGGCCAGCGCGACCGAGGCCATCAAGCTCAGCGACATGGTGCCCGACGACGCGGCCATCAAGCTGATTCCCAAGACGCTGGCGCAGAGTTACGACGTTTTCCCGGTCGGCTTCGATGCCGACAGCCACAAGCTCACGGTGGCCATCACCGATACCAACGACGTGGTGGCCATGGACCAGTGCCGGTCCGTGGTGCCGGTGGACATTTCGCTGGCTTGGCGGCTGGCTTCCAAAGCCGACATCAAGGCGGCGATTGACCGCTTCTACGGTTATGCGCTGTCGATCGACGACATCCTCAAGGGTTTGCGCACCGGCAAGATGGACGACGACGCGCTGTCGATGCGCGGCATCGAGGCCTTCGCCCATCCGATCGTGCGCCTGATCGACGCGCTGCTCGCCGATGCCGTGCATGAGGGCGCGTCCGACCTTCACTTCGAGCCGGAAGAGGGGTTTCTGCGTATCCGTTACCGCATCGACGGCGTGTTGCGGCAGGTGCGCGTGCTGCACAAGCAGTACTGGCCCGCGCTGTCGGTCCGGCTCAAGGTGCTGTCGGGCATGGACATCGCCGAAACTCGCGCACCGCAGGACGGCCGTATTTCCATGGTGATCCGCGGCCATGACGTGGATTTCCGGGCCGCTGCGCAGCCGACGATTCATGGTGAAAATTTTGTGCTGCGTGTGCTGGACCGGCGCAAATCGATTGTTCCCATGGACAAGATGGGTCTGCCCGAGGCGCGCATGAACACCCTGCGCATGATGCTGGCGCGGCCCTACGGCATCATCCTGGTGACCGGTCCGACCGGTAGCGGCAAGACCACGACGCTCTATTCCATCCTCAACGAGATGAACACCGAAAGCGTCAACATCATGACGCTGGAAGACCCGGTGGAGTACCCGATGGCGCGTATCCGGCAGGCGTCCGCCGCCGACAACCCGAAGATGGATTTCGCCAACGGCATCCGTTCCATGATGCGGCAGGATCCGGACATCATCCTGGTCGGCGAGATCCGCGACCACGAGACCGCCGAGATGGCTTTCCGCGCTGCCATGACCGGCCACCAGGTGTTCTCGACCCTGCATGCGAACTCGGCGGTGCTGGCCATTGCACGTTTGCTCGATCTGGGCATTCCCGCCAGCGTGATGACCGGCAACCTGATCGGCATCGTGGCCCAGCGCCTGGTGCGCCTGCTGTGCCCGAAGTGCAAGGAGCCCTATGAGGCAGGTGAGGTCGAAAAAACCCTGCTTGACGCACCGGTCAAGCTGCCGCTGACGCTGTATCGCGCCGTGGGCTGCCCGCAATGCAAGGGGCAGGGCTACAAGGGCCGAACCAGCATCATGGAACTGCTGCGTTTCGACATGGGGCTGGACGACCTGCTCTCGCGCAATGCCCGCACGCCGGAAATATCGGCCTACGCGCGCAGCAACGGCTTCACCACCATGGCCGAGGATGGCCTGTCCCGGGTGAAGGCGGGCACCACATCGCTCGAAGAGGTCGCCCGCGTGGTTGACCTGACCCGCGTGGGGACCTGATGCTCGAGTTCAGCTACCGCGCCGTCACCGCTGAAGGCCGGACGATTTCCGGCCGGCAGTCGGCGACCAGTGAATCCGACCTGGAGGCACGGCTCGGGCGCATGCAGCTGGAGTTGCTGCAGGCCAAGCCGGTGCGCGCCGCCACGATGTTCGCGCGCAAAAAGCTGGAGAGCAGGGAACTGATCAACATCTTCATCCACATGCAGACCTTGAGCCAGGCGGGTGTGCCGCTGTTCGAGTCGCTGATTGATTTGCGGGATTCGGCGGATACGCCCAGTGTGCGGCGCTTCATCTCGGATCTCGTGGACCGCATCGAAGGTGGCGCCAGCCTGTCCGACGCGCTGGAGCAGTCGCCGGCCGGCATCGACAAGGTCAACATCAGCCTGATCCGCACTGGTGAGGCCACCGGCAAGCTGCCCGAAGTGCTGGCCGAACTGGTGGAAAGCCTGAAGTGGTCCGATGAAATTGCCGCCCAGACCAAAAAGCTGCTGATGTACCCGGTGTTCGCGGGCACCATCGTGCTGGGCGCAGTAGGTTTCCTGATGGTTTACTTGGTGCCGCAGTTGATCCCGTTCATCAAGAACCTGGGTGGAACCATACCAATCCAGACGCGTGCACTGGTTGCCTTCTCCGGGTTTCTGCAGAATTATTGGTACACCATACCGGCGGCCATTGCACTTGTAGCGATTACCTGGCTCACTGCGGTGCGCATGTCGCCCGAGGCCAGGTTGTGGATCGATGGCTGGAAACTGAGGTTCCCGCTGTTCGGACCTATCCTCAAAAAGATCATCATGGCGCGTTTTGCCAAGTCTTTCGGCCTGATGTACCGCAGCGGCGTGTCGGTGCTCGATGCCATGGGGTTTTGTGAAAGCTTGTCGACCAACGCCGCCTTCCGCAAGGCCATAGCCAGCGCCGCCAGGAGCATTTCCCAGGGACAGAAAGTGTCGGATGCATTTGCGGCGACCACGCTGTTCCCGGCGCTGGTCGTGCGCATGATTCGTGTCGGCGAAACCACCGGCGGCCTGGACAAGGCCCTGGACAACGTCAGTTATTTCTACACGCGTGAAGTCAACGACGCGATCGAGAAGCTGCAAGGCCTGATCCAGCCTGTGCTGACCGTGTTCCTCGGCGGCATGATCGCCTGGATCATGTCGTCGGTGATGTTGCCGATCTACGACCTGATCTCCAAAGTGAAATTCTAGGATGACCGCCTTTGCCCTCGTTATTGCGCAGCAATCGGTGCACCTGTACCGGATGGACCGCGCCGGGGCAGAGCCGGTCGCGATAGCACACGCGCATGACGACCCGGCGGCGTGGGTGGCCAGCCATCTGCCGACGCGCGCGGAGTGTTCGCTGGTCAGTGACATCATGGACGAGGCCTACATCCGCAACGTGCTGCCGCCCATCTGGGTGTCGGGCACCCGGCAGCAACTGCTGCAGCGCCGGCTGACGCAGCAGTTGCGTGACAACCCCTACCGCGCCGCGGTGCTGGAGCCATCGGGTTCATGGCGGCCACCTGTCCGCGTGAGCCTGGTCGGCATGGGCCAGAGCGAGCGCATAGCCCAATGGCTGGGGGCGCTGACGGGGCATCACATTCACGTCAAGGGTTTGTGGCCCTTGTCGGCGCTGATTGCGCTGTCGGTGAACCACAAGGCGCCGCGCCGTGCGCCGGCGGCTGCTCCCGACACCGGGAGCAAGCCACAGGCCGCCGTTTCCCGGCCTGTGCTTGCATTGGTGGCCACCCAGGCCGGTTTGCGCCAGGTGCTGGTGCGCGGCAAAACGCCGATGTTCTCCCGACTGGCACTCAGCGTGGGGGAGGGCAGCCTGTCGGCCGATTTTGTGCTGGCCGAAGCCCGGCGGACCATTCAGTACCTGATATCGCAGGAATGGATCAGCAGTGCCGAGCAGCCGGTGGCCACCCAAATGTGGCTGCCATCGGAGGACGAGGAGGCGCTTGAAGCGGTTGGCAGCGATCCGGCGCTGGACCTGCAATTTATAGCACCGGTGCCCGATGCTTATGCCTACTTGCTGCCCCGGCTCAAATCCGCGCCGGCGCAACTCCAGTTTCTGCCCGACGAGTCGCGCACCCAGTGGCGCGCCGCTCAGGTCGCCCGAACGGCAAAAATCACCGGCGTCACGGCGCTGGTGGTGTCTCTGCTCTGGTCTGCCGACCTGATGTGGTTGTCATGGGGCAAACGCAAGCTGGCCCAGGAACAGGTGCTCAGTGCAGCAGTCATCAATCAGCAGGCCAGCCAGGAAGTGCTGCGCGCCAAAGGTGATCTGACCGAGGCAGGTCTCGCCGTGGCGACGGTGCAGGCATGGAAGCAAACCATCGCAGCGCAGCCCGACCAGCTCGCTGGCCTGCAGCACCTGGCGGCTGCGCTGAAGAATTCACCTGGTGTGGAGGTGCAAAAGATCAGTTGGGAACTGCCGCGCCTGCAAGCTCAGGCTGCCGGTGCTCCGCCTGCGCCAGCGCAGCCATTTGCATGTCCCCTGGTTGCGGACGCCACCATGGCTGCCCCACCAGCGGCAGCAGCGGAGCCGGCGAAGCCGTCGGTTGCACTTTTGAATGTCTTTGCAGAACTCCCACTGTCGCTGACGCAAAGGCAGGCACTGGCATTGCAGGATACCCTACTGACCAGCCTGAATTCGGGCACCTGGTCGGGGTCGCTGCTCAAGTCCACGGTCACGCTGGACCCGGAGCAGGTACAAAGCGGAAAGCTCGGTGAAGTCGGCGCGCGGACGATTGAATTGTGTCTGCAAAAGGCCGCGACATGAGTGAAGCCCAGCCCGCGCGCAGCATCTGGCAAATGGCGGCCAGGCCGCTCATGGCCGGCGCGGCCATGTGTGTGGCTGCTTTGGCTATTGCAAGCGGCGCCAACTGGCTGGCTCAGAGGATTGCTCTGGAACAGGGAAAGGCTCAGGCGGCACTGGAAGCGGCCAATTTGTCACTCGAGAATACACAGCTGGATCGGGCACGGCTGGAAGAAAATCTGCAGCTGTTCGGAAAGCTCAAACAGTCGCGTTTTGCGCATCCGCCGGATCGGCTCGCCATCCTGGAGGCATTGGAAAGCGCAGCCAGGGATCTTCAGAAGAGCGCTTTGGTGTGGGAACTGGGCATACAGGAAACCCTCAGACCTCTCAATGATGACAAGACGGGCGAGGCAGTTGCCCAGCTCGCCAGGGTGCCGATGAAGCTCCGGGCAAGCACCATCCATGAGGAAGAGTGGTTGCGTTTGCTTTCACGCCTGCAGGGCAGCAATGCAGGCTACTTCGTTGCCGACAACTGCATCTACGAACGCAAGCCTTTTGTGAGCGGTAACAGCAAAATATCGGCGGTCGATGTGCAGTGCAATTTGTCCTGGCTCTACGTGCTACCTGCTTCCAGCGTTCCAAAAACACCGTGATGAATGCCATGAAACTCGTCTTTCGTATGTCAATCTACAGGCCGCACGTCGGCCATTTCATGGCTGCAGGTTTGGCTGCTTTTGCCAGCGCTGCCATGGCGCAAGTCCCCGGGGCGTCGTTGGCCGTTCCAGGTGCGGGTGCGCAGCACGCCGATCTCGGCCCCCTGATTCTGTCGCCTGCACAGCGACGCAACCTTGAAGCCGCCCGCAAGCTGGAAGCCAGTCCCGACGGCGCGCCCCAGGTGTTGCCGGGAGATAGAAATCCGGATGCTGCCTCGGGCTTGCCCGATACCTTGGTTGTCAGTGGTTTCGTCACGCGTTCCGGCAACCGCAGCACCGTGTGGATCAATGAGCAAGCGCTGTATGGACAGGCTTCCATCACGCCGTTGCGAACCCTTGCCGGGCAGGCGGGTGCGCTGCAACCGGGAGGCGCAGATATGAGAATCAAGGCCAGACCAGGGCAAGTGATCGATGTTCCTTCCGGGCAAGCGGTCGATTTGCTGCCGCCGGGGGCCATACGGATTATTCCGCCAAAGACTGGGCAGACTTCCAGCAACAAGGAGTGAGAAAAATGAACAAGGCCGCTTTGTTAGGGAATTTTTTGAGGGCGCCTGTCAAGCCGCGACAGCGCGGTTTCAGCCTGATCGAAATTGCGCTTGTTCTCGTGATTGTGGGGATTGCTCTCGGCGGTATCGCCGCTGCCCTTGGCCCTCAGCTTGACAATAAAAACGTGAGGGATACGCAGGAAAGTATCAAGGAGGCTTCTGAGGCCATCATGGCATTTGCCATGGTCAATCGCCGGCTGCCTTGCCCGGCGGCCGCGGCCAGCGGAGGGCAGGAGCAATGGTGCACCAACGCCTTAGGCGCCGCGTGCGGGGCGATTATTACCGCGCCGGCAGTGGCGCCGGCCCATGGCCGTTGTGCCAACTCGAACAACGGTTTCGTGCCCGCCGGCACGCTGGGGCTGGGCGCGCGGGGTGTTAATGGACTGACGCAGGATTCCTGGGGCTTTGGCTTGCGTTATGCCGTCTCCCAAGCCACCTACGACGGGACGGCCAACTATGACAGCCTGACGTGTTCGGTTGCTGCGCCGTGCTTTCCCCTCACGCAAGTCAACGGGATCAGAAATGCTTTTTACAACGATGTGTCTACACCGCGAACGCAGGTCAGTCCCACAACGGGGGGAACGCCTATCACTCTCGCCTCCCTCGAGGCCTTGAGGGTGTGCAACTCCGCCACCGGAATTACGGCCACGACCTGCGGACCGCCTGCTAACCTGCTGGCCAATGCCGCTTTTTTGGTTTGGAGCACCGGGCGAAATGGGGCGCAACTGCCAGCTGGCGCCGGTACCGACGAGGCTGCCAATCTCAACAATGATGTGGTTTATGTGTTCCATCCACGTGCTGAGGATTCAACCCTGCCTCCCCTTGGCCCCTTCGATGATCTTTTGCTGTGGCAGGGCATCAATGGGGTTATCAGCAAGATGAGTGCGGGCGGGGTTCTTCAATAAGCCATGTCCTCCACGCGCACTGTCCTGGTCGTTGAAGACGATGCGTCCCTGCGCGACTGGTGGTGCGGCTCGCTGGAAGACATGGGTTACAGCGTTCTCTCCGCCGGTTCGCCGGTTGAGGCGTTGGCCATAACCCGGCAACTGCAGAGCCCGTTTGAACTGGCCGTCATCGACCTAGGTCTTCCGCCGCATCCCAACGAACCCACCGCTGGACTGGAATTGTTACGCTTGCTGATTCTTGAGCGGCCGTCCCTCAAGGTCATCGTCCTGACCGGGCAGGACGAACCGTCGGTCGCGTTGAAGGCCATTGGCCTCGGTGCTTTCGATTTTCTGAACAAGCCGGCGAGCAGCCAGCGTGTGCGCGAAGCGCTGGCGCGCGCGGTGTTGTTTTTGCAGGCCGAAAAGCAGCTCAGCACGGACGGGCAGGCGCGCATGACGCTGACCGCGCCGATCAGTGAAGGTGTGCGCGAATTCGGCGAGGCGGCGCAGGAGCGCCTGGTGCGATCGGTGCTGGCGGAGAGCCAGTTCAATGTCGCCCAGGCAGCCCGCAAGCTGGGCCTGACCCGCGAACACCTGTATTACTTCATGAAGAAGTTCGGCATCGAAAGAGCGGCCCCTTGATCAACCTCTACGACGCCGCCGTCGCCCTGGTGGTGGCCGGCCTGAGCGTGGGCCTGACCATGTTTTGGCTGCGCTTCCTGAGCCGCCAGCACAGGCGGCGCATGGACCAGTTGCTGGCCTTGCGTGAAGCCCTGCATGAGGACCTGCTGGGCACGCTGGTGTTGCACCAGAAAACACTGGCCGATCTGGGTTTGCGCAGCCTCGACTGGCGCGGCAGCTGGTACGGATCACCGGTGTTCACCCGCCTGGGGGCGAAGATTCCGCTCAATCTGCATGCAGGTGGCCCCGTTCTTTCACTCCAGGGGGAACGAATCAGCGACCGCGTCCTGCATCAGCGTTTTGACTACGATGACATTTCGCTGGAATTCCGCATTGGCCTCAAGGGCCTGCGCGGCGAACGGCACCTGTTTGCGGTCCAGGCCGCCGAAGTGCTGTTTGCCATGATCCAGGGCGCCCTGGCCGCCCGGCAACTTGCGCTGGTGGCTGCCTCCAGCCAGCGCGCCAGGGTGGGCGTGTTTTTGCAGCACGACATGCGCAATCTGGCGCAATGGGTGCAACTCGTCGCCGAAGATTTTGGATCGGCGGAAAGCGATGCCGAACTGCTGGCACGCGCAAAACGCCTGAAGAAAAACGCGGCCCATGCCACCCAGCGGGCGGAACGCATGAGTCAGGCCTTGCTGAACCCGACCTGGCAGGCCTCGGCTTCGGCGCCCCTGGAGACGCATGACGCGCCGGCATTCGAATTGCTCGATCTGGGTGAACACATCCGGCAGGCCGCCGAACTGCATCAGGTGGAGGTTGATCTGCTGGGAGCCGCGCAGGTGGACTGGGACAGCCACGCGCTGGCGGCCGTTCTGGACAATGTGCTGGGCAATGTGTCCAGCCTGTCACGCGAGCGTATGGTTCCCGCCCGTTGCCGCATCGTGATCAAACAGGACGCCCAAAACACGCTAGTCGGTATGGAAACCCGGCAGTTGCGACTGGACATTCCCCTGGAAAAGCTGTTTGAACCCTGGTCCAGTTCGGGCTCTGTCAACAAGGGCCTGGGCATGTACCAGGCCCGCAAACAGGCGCAGACGGCCGGCGGGGAGCTCTTCGCTGAACCGCTCGGCGAGGGCATCCGGGTGGTGCTGGCCATCCCCCTGTAAAAAATCCTGACTCCCAGATCTTTCAAACAAAAGATACATTTTCTTACCGGCGCAGTTCGTGCCGTCTAATTTTGGAGTCATGAATGAAGTCATTCAAGAAACAAGCCGGTTTCACGCTGGTTGAAATTGCCATCGTTCTGGTTATCGTGGGCCTGCTGCTGGCTGGTGTGCTCAAGGGCCAGGAATTGATCGAGAACAGCCGTATTTCCAGCATTGCGAAAGACATGGACGCCATGACGGCTGCTGTGGCGAGCTACCGCGAACGTTACCGCGGTCTCCCGGGAGACTCCGCCACCGCGACCACTCATACGGACAATGGTTGGGGTAACAATGCATTCTTCGTTGGCGGCAATAACGGACAGATTGGCGCCGTCGGCACAACCTTTACCGTAGGCGCCAACGAAAACACCATGGCCATGGTGTCCTTGATGTTCGCAGGCTTCATCAATGGCAACCCGCGCGCTGCCCTTCCCGCTGCAACCATTCGTCCTCTGCATGCGGCCGATGGCGCGATTGCAGTGACCAGCGGTGCCTTCGGCTTTGTGGGGCGGAATGTCGTTTGCCTGAACGGTCTGAACGGCAAGGCTGCCGGCGCGCTGGATCGCCGTTTTGACGACGGTAATCCATCTACAGGTGAGATCCGGGCCCAACGCATTGCGCTGCCAGGCAATCCAGTGGCGGCAGCGCCTGCCGTAGCCACTCAGTATTCTGAAGATGCTGCGGCCAATGCGGTCCCAGTGACGCTTTGCCGCCAGATCTAAGGCGGTCAGATCCAAAAAAAAACCGGGCTTTATGCCCGGTTTTTTTGTTCGAGTGTTTCTTGTGGAGCGGGTGAAGGGAATCGAACCCTCGTATGAAGCTTGGGAAGCTGCCGTTCTGCCATTGAACTACACCCGCATGGCCTTGATTGTAGAACCACCTCACGGGCGGTTCGCCGGAAAATCGCTCAGGGCCGGAGGTAGGCCCAGCCGTCCTGCTGCTTTTTCATGATTTCCGTCACGCCGGCCGGCACATAGGCGATCGCGGGCAACATGTCGTCCTTGCCCAGCTTCTGGCCGCGCATGGTGTTTTCGCAGGCCACCACGCGCACATTGGCTTTCATGGCCTCCGCAACACGCGAGCCGGTCGGCGACTCGAGCTTGAGCATGCCGATGCCGGGCCCGTAGGCGACGATGGCGATGTCCACATTGGTGGCCCCCACGTCGTCCTGCAGGTTTTTGGCGTTGTTGAGCGCCAAATTCCACTTGGCCGGGTCGTTGTCGCTGATCTGGATCACAATTTTGTGGCGTTTTTGGCCTCCAGCCCCCGTCCCCTGAGCGTGGCTAGCTATCAAAAACGGAGCGGACAAGGCGGCGGCGCCGGCCAGGCCGGCCTGGAGAAGCAGTCTGCGGTTCATCATTTCTGGATATCTCCGAGGCACAGGTATTTCATTTCGAGGTAGTCGTCCATGCCGTGGCTGGAGCCTTCGCGGCCCAGGCCCGACTGCTTGACGCCGCCAAAAGGCACATGTTCGGTGGCGATCACGCCGGCGTTGATGCCAACCATGCCGTATTCGAGTGCCTCGGCCACGCGGTAGATGCGGCCGATGTCGCGGCTGTAGAAGTAGCTGGCGAGACCGAATTCGGTGTTGTTGGCCGCATCAATCGCTTCCTGCTCGTGTTTGAAGCGGAACACCGGCGCAAACGGACCGAAGGTTTCTTCACGGGCGCACAACATGTCGCCGGTGGCTTCGGAAATCACGGTCGGCTCGAAGAACTGGCCTTTCATGCGGTGGCCGCCGGCCAGCAGCTTGCCGCCCTTGGCGATCGCGTCGTCCACATGGCGCTGGACCTTGTCGACAGCCGAGTCCTCGATCAGGGGGCCCTGCACCACGCCGTCCTCGAAGCCGTTGCCGACCTTGAGTCCCTTGACCTTGGCCGCGAACTTCTCGACAAACTGGTCGTACACGCCGTCCTGCACATAAATGCGGTTGGCGCAGACGCAGGTCTGGCCGGCATTGCGGTACTTGCTGGCCATGGCACCTTCAACGGCCGAGTCGATGTCGGCGTCGTCGAACACGATGAAGGGCGCGTTGCCGCCCAATTCGAGGGCCAGCTTCTTGATCGAGGGCGCGCTTTGCGCCATCAGGATGCGGCCGACTTCGGTCGAGCCGGTGAAACTGATGTGGCGCACCGTGTCGCTGGCGCAGAAGACCTTGCCGACAGCCGCGCTTTCGTCGGTGGTCAGCACATTGAGCACCCCCGGCGGAATGCCGGCGCGCATGGCCAGCTCGGCCGCGGCCAGCGCGGTCAGCGGCGTGAGTTCGGCCGGTTTGATGACCACCGGGCAGCCGGCGGCCAGTGCCGGCGCGACCTTGCGGGTGATCATGGCCAGCGGGAAGTTCCAGGGCGTGATGGCGGCGCAGACGCCGATCGGCTGCTTCAGGACCATCAGGCGGCGGTTGTTGTCGAACTGGGGCAGGGTTTCGCCGTTGACCCGTTTGGCTTCCTCGGCATACCACTCGACAAAACTGGCGCCGTAGGTGACTTCGCCTTTCGCCTCGGCAAACGGTTTGCCCTGTTCGGCGGTCATGATGCGGCCCAGGTCCTCGACATTGGCCATCAGCAGCTGGTACCACTTGAGCAGGATGGCGTGGCGCTCCTTGCCGGTTTTGCTGCGCCAGGCCGGCCAGGCGGCGTTGGCGGCGGAAATCGCGTCTTCAGCGTCTTTGGCGCCCAGGTTGGCCACATCGGCGATTTTTATGCCGGTCGAGGGATCGTTGACGTCGAAACGCGAGCTGCCCTTGAGCCACTGGCCGTTGATCAGGGCGTCGGTCTTGAGCAAGGTCGGGTCTTTGAGCAATGCGAGTGGGGAGGTTTTCATGTCCATGAGGGTGTCTTTCAGATGCGCCGCCTGCGAACGGGATGCCAGGCGGCCGGTGGGCACAGCCTGCAAGCATAGCGCCTGTGACGGGTTTGCGCAGCGGTCCGGCCTGAGGGCAGGCGCAAACTTATAATCGAAGGCTAGGCAAATCGAGCATCCACGGTGCGGTCGGCCGCTTCGGGCTGCAGGCCCGCCGGCGCCGGCCCCACCAGCAACCCACACACCATGAGCACACCCACTTTCACCGTCGCCGATATCCGCAAGAGCTTTCTGGACTTTTTCGCGTCCAAGGGGCATACCGTGGTGGCCTCGAGTTCACTGGTACCGGGCAACGACCCGACCCTGATGTTCACCAACTCGGGCATGGTTCAGTTCAAGGACGTGTTCCTCGGCTCCGACAAACGCCCTTATGTGCGTGCGGCCTCGGTGCAGGCCTGCCTGCGTGCCGGCGGCAAACACAACGACCTGGAAAACGTCGGTTACACCGCGCGCCACCACACCTTTTTCGAGATGCTGGGCAACTGGAGCTTTGGCGACTACTTCAAGCGCGAATCGCTGAAGTGGGCCTGGGAACTGCTGACCGAGGTCTACAAGCTGCCGCCCGAGCGCCTGCTGGCCACCGTGTATGAAGAGGACGACGAGGCCTACGACATCTGGACCAAAGAGATCGGCCTGCCACCCGAGCGCGTGATCCGCATCGGCGACAACAAGGGCGGGCGCTACAAGTCCGACAACTTCTGGATGATGGCCGACACCGGCCCCTGCGGTCCCTGCAGCGAAATCTTCTACGACCACGGCGCGCACATCCCGGGCGGCCCGCCCGGCAGTCCGGACGAAGACGGCGACCGTTTCATCGAGATCTGGAACAACGTGTTCATGCAGTTCGACATGGCGGCCGACGGCAGCGTCACCAAACTGCCCGCCCCCTGCGTGGACACCGGCATGGGCCTGGAGCGCCTGGCCGCCATCCTGCAGCATGTGCACAGCAATTATGAAATCGACATTTTCGATGCGCTGATCAAGGCCGCGGCGCGCGAGACCGGCGAGAAAGACCTGGACAACAAGTCCCTGCGGGTGATTGCCGACCACATCCGCGCCACCGCCTTCCTGGTCAGCGACGGCGTCAATCCGTCCAACGAAGGCCGCGGTTATGTGCAGCGCCGCATCATCCGCCGCGCGATCCGCCATGGCTACAAGCTCGGCAAAAAGACACCGTTTTTCCACAAGCTGGTGGCCGATCTGGCCAGGTTGATGGGGGACGCCTATCCGAGGCTCAAGACCGACGAGGCGCGCATCACGGCCGTGCTCAAGGCCGAGGAAGAACGCTTCTTCGAAACCCTTGAAATTGGCATGACGATTCTTGACACGGCGCTGGCTGGTGGCGCGAAAGTGCTGCCCGGCGACGTCGCCTTCAAGTTGCACGACACCTACGGCTTTCCGCTGGACCTGTCGGCCGACGTCTGCCGCGAACGTGGCGTCGAGGTCGATGAGGCCGGCTTCACCGCCGCCATGGACCGGCAGAAGAACCAGGCGCGCGCCGCCGGCAAGTTCAGGATGGACCGCGCGCTCGATTACAGCGGCGAGATCAATGGCTTCACCGGTTACGAGATCCTCGAGGAACCTGCCAAAGTGGTGGCGCTGTATGCCGACGGCGTGGCCGTGCCGGCGCTCAGTGCAGGCCAGGCGGGTGTGGTGGTGCTGGGCAGCACGCCGTTTTACGCCGAAAGCGGCGGCCAGGTCGGCGACCAGGGCACGCTGAGCGCCGAAGGTGTGTTGTTCGGCGTCGAGGACACGCAAAAGATCAAGGCCGGTGTGTTCGGTCACCACGGGATGCAAAGCGAAGGCACACTGAAAGTCGGCGACACGGTGCTGGCCCGCGTGGACACCGCGCGCCGCGCCGCCACCGTGCGCAACCACAGCGCCACCCATTTGATGCACAAGGCCTTGCGCGAAGTGCTGGGCGAACATGTGCAGCAAAAGGGCAGCCTGGTCAACGCCGAACGCACACGTTTCGACTTTGCCCACAACGCGCCGGTGACCGACGAGCAGATCCGCGAGATTGAGGCGCGTGTCAATACCGAGATCCTGGCCAACGAGCCGACCGACGCCAGCGTGATGGACATGGAGGCCGCGCAGAAGACCGGCGCCATGATGCTGTTCGGCGAGAAATACGGCGACGAGGTGCGCGTGCTCAGCATTGGCTCGAGCAAGGAGCTGTGCGGCGGTACCCATGTGGGCCGCACCGGCGACATCGGCCTGTTCAAGATCGTGGCCGAGGCTGGCGTGGCTTCGGGTGTGCGGCGTATCGAGGCGGTGACCGGCGCGAACGCGCTGGCTTACCTGCAGGAGCTCGAATCCAGCATGCAGGCGGCGGCGGCTTCGCTCAAGTCCAGCCCGACCGAACTGCAGCACCGCATCGGCCAGGTGCTGGACCAGGTCCGCACGCTGGAAAAGGAAATCGCCGCGCTCAAGGGCAAGCTGGCTTCGTCACAGGGCGACGAGTTGATGAGCCAGGCGGTGGACATCAAGGGCCTCAAGGTGCTGGCCGCGAAGCTCGAAGGCGCCGACGCGAAGACGTTGCGCGACACCATGGACAAGCTCAAGGACAAGCTCAAGACCGCGGTCATCGTGCTGGCCGCCGTGGATGGCGACAAGGTGCAGATCGCCGCCGGCGTGACCGCCGACAGTGTCGGCAAGGTGAAAGCCGGTGAACTCGTCAACTTCGTGGCCCAGCAGGTCGGCGGCAAGGGCGGCGGCAAGGCCGACATGGCCATGGCCGGCGGCACCGATGCTTCGAAATTGCCGGCGGCGCTGGCTTCGGTTCAGGCCTGGGTGACGGAACGCGCCTGAGGTCTCAGGCGCGGGGCGAACGCGCCTGGGAGGCAACCGTCCACTTGACCGTTCGCCCTGAGCTTGTCGAAGGGCCTTCCCTGCGCAGAAGTGCTTCGCGCGAGTTCGCAGGCCGGGCTCAGGCCGCTGCCAGCCCGGCCAGTTGCCGCAGGGCCGTGACGGTTTTGACGCAGGCCTGCGCGACCTCGGTGCCCTTGAGCACAAAGTGCGCGCTGAAGAAGCGGCGATGTTCTTCGTGCTCGTGGAAATGATGGGGCGTCAGCACCGCCGAAAAAACCGGCACGCCGGTATCGAGCTGCACGCGCATCAGGCCGCTGATCACGGCGTCGGCCACGAACTCATGGCGATAGATGCCGCCGTCCACCACCAGGCCGCAGGCCACGATGCCGGCGTAGCGCCCGGACCGCGCCAGCTGTTGCGCGTGCAGCGGGATCTCGAAGGCGCCAGGCACCTCCAGCAGGTCGATGTCCTGCTGAGGCACGCCCAGCCGCGTCATCTCGGCCAGAAAGGCATCGCGGCCCTGGTTGACGATGTCGGCGTGCCAGCCGGCCTGGATGAAGCAAAAGCGTGGGGGATGTTGCTGCGGCAAGGTGGTCGCCTGGGGATCTCTCTGACTCATGGGGTTCTCCTGAAAACGGGTGACCGGAAATCAGGGCGCACGAGCCGGTGGCCACGCCAGGCCGGCGCGCAGGCACCGGCCCACGGCGCAGCCATGGACCTCGCGCTCTCTTTCATCCGGACTGTGACCGTCGGCTTCGGAGTTGAACCGAATCTGCTGACCCCGGCTTCCAGAAAGAAGCCGGGCGCTCGCGGGCTGATGCGTTTTCACGCAAACACCGCCGGTGGGGAATTTCGCCCCGCCCTGAGAACGCTGCCCCGAATTGCTTCGGGGACGAATGGATTTTAAAGCCTGTAAAGGCGCTGGTTGTCGCCGGCTTGACCGCCTGCGAAGCGCGGACCGTGGTCAGGCCAGTTCGGCAATCAGCTCGATCTCGACGCAGGCGCCCATGGGGATTTGCGCCACACCGAAAGCGCTGCGGGCATGGGTGCCGGCCGGGCCGAACACCTCGGCCAACAGTTCGCTGGCGCCGTTGGTGACCAGGTGCTGCTCGGTGAAGTCGCCGGTCGAGTTGACCAGGCTCATCAGCTTGACGATGCGTTTGACCTTGCCGAGGTCGCCGACCGCTGCGTGCAGCGTGCCCATCAGGTCGATGGCGATCGCGCGCGCCGCCGCTTTGCCTTCATCGGTCGTCATGGTTTTGCCGAGCTGGCCGACCCAGGCCTTGCCGTCTTTTTTGGCGATGTGCCCGCTGAGGAACACCAGTTGCCCGGTCTGCACAAAGGGCAGGTAGGCGGCCGCAGGCGTGGCGACGGGCGGCAGGGTGATGTCCAGCGCCTTGAGTTTGTCGTAAATCGGGCTCGTGCTCATGGGGTTCTCCTGAAACGGCAAATGGCTGCGGGTTGATGATGAAAAAGGTCTCCAGCTCCCGGCTGGCGGGCCCAGGCAGCTATAAAAACAGGAGCGCCTGCAGGGCCGCCCAGCGCCGATTCTAAAGCCGCTTATTCGGACTCGACCGGCGTCACCGTCACGGCAACGTCCAGCACATGGCGGGCGCCGCCGCGGATCACGCCGCGCATCGGCGAGACGTCGAGGAAGTCGCGGCCGGTGGCCAGGGTCACATAGTCTTCGCCGGGCGCGCGCTTGTTGGTCGGGTCGAAGTCCAGCCAGACGCCGGGGTTCTGCCCGTCGGCCAGCCGCATGCCGCCGGCATCGCTGGCCATGGGACAGTAGACCGAGGCCCAGGCATGCGAGGCGTCGCTGCCGATCAGGCGCGGTTGGCCAGGCGGCGGGTTGGTCAGCAGGTAGCCGCTGACGTAACGCGCCGGCACACCCATGGAGCGGCAGCAGGCGACCATGATGTGGGCAAAGTCCTGGCACACGCCCTTGCGTAGCTGCAGCGCTTCCAGCGCCGGTGTGCCGACCTCGGTGCTGTCGCTTTCGTAAGTCATCTCGCTGTGGATGCGCTCCATCAGGTGCTGCGCGGCTTCCGGCAGGGGCCGTCCCGGCGCAAAGCTGGGCCGGGCGAATTCGGCAAAAGCCTCGTCACGCGGCACATAAGGCGAGGCGAAGACAAATTCGCAGGCGCTGTCGTAGGCAGCGCCGGCCTGGTAGCGGAACTGCTCGCGCACCTGCTCCCAGGGCAGGCCGGCGCCCCGCTGCGCGACCTCGGGGATCGCCAGCGTGGAGACCATGCTTTCCGCGGTCACCGTCAACTGCTCGTGCGGCGTGTGCAGCGAAAAAAAGGTCCGTGTGTTGCCGTAGACGTCAGGCAGGTCGTGGATTTGCGCCGGCAGCGGGTGGATGGTCAGCGAATGGCTGAGCAACTCCTGGCCGGCATGGCTGGCCGGGCGCAGGTGCAGCACATGGTGGGCGCTTTCCACCGTCGGGCTGTAGGCGTAACGTGTTTCGTGGACCAGGTGGAGCAGCATGGGCGTCAGGGCAAAAAAAAGCGGGGCAGGGCGCTTGCGCAGGCCGTCTCAGGCGCCCAGGCTGTGTTCGTCGGCCGACACATGGCTGAAGTAACGCCGGCTCAGCGTGTCCGACAGCCCGAAGGCGGCGTTGCAGCATTGTTCCAGCCGCAGCAGCAGGCCCTCATAACGCTGGTCTTCCGGCAGGCGCGGGTCGGGCGTGTACAGCTCCTCCATCTGCCAGGCGCCGGGGTCCGGCAGGCCGGGCGTCAGGTCGGGCACCGGCTGCGGCGCGCCCACCGTGTTTTCGGCCAGGCGCGCGAGCCGGCCGCTCAGGGTTTGCACCACCCAGCCGAGCGAGCGCGGGTTGTCGCGGTCGAACACCAGCAGGTCCAGCAGCGCCGGCACGTCGCGCTGCTGCTGGTACTGGGCGTGGAAGGTGATGGTGCTGTCGAACAGCGCGACGATGGCGCCGAAGCCGGCTTCGTCGTGCACCGCGCCGGTTTCAAAACCGAGCACCAGTGCGGCGGCCAGCGTGTTCAGGCGTTCGATGTGGCGGCCGGTGCTGAGCAGGCGCCAGCCGTCGTCACGTGTCATGCGGTCGGTTTGCGCGCCGGTCATGGCAGCCAGGAAGCTGCTGGCCGATTCCAGCGCATGCAGCGCCTCGACCGATGAATATTCCAGCGCCTGTGCGGCCGGGTGGTCGGGACCGCTGAAGGCCTCGCAGCGGCGGAAAAAATCTTCCTCGGCGCGCACGATCACATGCCACTGTTCCTGCGACAGGCGCTCGCGCACCGCCGAGGCCGCGCCCTTGAGCGCGCGCAGGTTGTAGCCCACGCTGGCGGCCTGCCCGGTATCGGCCAGGCTGGCGATCAGCGAGCGCTCGAACACACGGCGCGCCTGCGTGGCCGGCGGCACGGAGTCCAGCACCAGCCCGTTCTTGACGGTCATTTCCGACAGCCAGGCCAGCAGCGGCCGGGACGACTGGTCTTCGCCGCTCAGGGATTGCAGCGTGAGCTGCGCCAGCCGGATCGCGTTTTCGGTGCGTTCGGTATAGCGGCCCAGCCAGAACAGGTTTTCCGCAGCCCGGCTGGTCACCGGCGGCTTGTGGCGGCTCAGGCTGGCGGCGCGGGCCGGTGCTCCCGGTTCGGCAGCGCTGTCGTGCGCGGCGCCGCGTTTGCCGGAAACATCTGCCGCAGGCGGTGCATGGCCGGCCTCGGGCGCGCCCAGGGCCCAGACGTCGGCGCTGCTGCCGCCCTGCTGCATGGAGGCGATCTTGTCGTTGGGGCCGGCCAGCCGCGCCAGCCCGCCGGGCAGCACCTGCCAGGACCCGTTGCCGTCGGCCACCGCGAAGACACGCAGCATGGCCGAACGCGGCGCCAGCCGGTTGCCGTGCCAGGTGGGTGTCTGTGACAGCGGCAGATAGGCCTGCACCGTGTAGTCGTCGCTGCGCCGCAGCAGCCGTCCCGCCCATTCGTCGAGCTGGCGGCGCGACAGGGTCTGCGCAATCACCGAGTCAATGCCGGAGCCGGGGTAAGTGCCCTTGATGACGCAATCTTTCAGCAGCGGCAGTACTTCCTGCAGCGCAGCCTGCTCGCCGCACCACCAGGTGGCCAGCGAGGGCAGGGCCAGCGGCTCGTCCAGCAAATGCCGCGACAGGGCCGGCAGGAAGCCGAGCAGCGCACTCGATTCGAGGAAGGCCGAGCCCGGCGCGTTGGCCACCAGCACATTGCCGGCGCGTATCGCCTGCAACAGGCCGGGCACGCCCAGTGTGGAGTCGGAACGCAGCTCCAGCGGGTCGAGAAACTCGTCGTCCAGCCGTTTGAGCAGCCCGTGCACCGGCTCCAGGCCCTGCAGGGTCTTGAGGTAAAGCCGGTTGTCGCGCACCAGCAGGTCGCTGCCCTCGACCAGGGTCAGGCCGAGGTAACGCGCCAGGTAGGCGTGTTCGAAATAGGTTTCGTTGTAAGGCCCGGGTGTCAGCAGCACGATGCGTTTGTCGGTGGCGCCGGTGCCGGCCGGGCTGTGCGCCTTCATGCCGTCGATCAGCGCCTTGTAGGAGGCGGCCAGGCCCTGGACCTTCATCTCGCGGAAGGCCTGCGGGAACAGGCGCGAGATCGCCAGCCGGTTCTCCAGCAGATAGCCCAGGCCCGACGGCGCCTGCGTGCGTTGCGACACCACCCACCAGCGCCCGTCGGGGCCGCGCGCCAGGTCGAAGGCGGCAATGTGCAAAAAGGTGCCGCCGGCCGGCAACACGCCGTGCATGGCGCGAAGGTAGCCGGGATGGCCCTGCACCAGTGCCGTCGGCAGCAGGCCCAGCGAGAGCAGCTGCTGCGGGCCGTAGACGTCGGCCATGATGCGGTCCAGCAGGCGCGCGCGCTGGCTCACGCCGACGGAAATCTGCGCCCAGTCACTGGCCGACAGCACCAGCGGGAACAAATCCAGCGACCAGGGGCGTTGCGGGCCGTCGGCATCGGCATACACGTTGTAGGTGACGCCGTTGTCGCGGATTTGCCGGCGCAGGTTGGCGGCGCGGTGGTCCAGGTCCTCGAAGCCTTCACCACCCAGGAAGTTGAAAAAGCGGTGCCAGTCGGGCGCCAGCCGGGCCTGCAGCTCGGGCGAGGACGTGGCGTCAGGCGCGGCTGTGGCCGGCGCGGTGCCTGCCAGATGCAGCGAGGACTGGCTCTGCTGCTGGCTCTGGATCGCCAGCGGCGCAGGCTTGTCCAGGGTGCGGCCGTGCAACTCGTCAAAGTGGCCGGATGTGGCCGGCAGTGCCAGGGCCGCAGCCAGATCGACAGGGGACTCCAGCGCCGCGGCTGCAAAAAGAGAGGGGTTGTTTTCCACGCTGGTCCAAGTATGCCTTCATGCCTGCCGCCCCAAGCGGCGTGGACGGTTATGGCCGTCTGTTCGGGCAATCAAACACGGCCCAGGACGACCGGTTGTTGCGGCTATAAGACAAAAGGCTCACTTCTTGGGCGAGGATCAGCGTCAGTCGGCGACGCAGGCTCGCAGCGGCGCTCGTCACGGGCCGGCACTTTCTCACAGGACAGGTGAGCCCTTCATCTATAGCATCACCGCGGGTAGACAAGGAAACACCATGCCGATTCGGATCACCAGCTTTTTTGGTCCCAGAACGCTGAGCGTTGATGAGGCCAAGGCGTGGATCAAGACGGCGGGTGTGGCTATTCCGGACGATGCCGCTACCCAGAGAATCCTGGCCACGTTTCTGGCGCAATGGAACAAGACCTACGGCTTCTTGCAGCAAGCCGAGTTCCTGCGCCATCTGGCCATGTATGTGGACCAGGTGGAATTGTTCAACGGCGTGGGCGACATGTGCGAGCGCATCGTCGCGGCGTACTCACCCCGGGCCTATCTGTATGTGGGGGTAGGGCGCAGCCCGGCGCCGCTGATTGCGCATTTCCAGAATGAAAACCTGCGCACCCTGTCGATTCCCCTGTCGGATTTTCGCCCGCGCAGCCTGCAGTGGTCCATCACGGATGACATGTTGCGCGGGGGCCCGCGGATCACGGCGGCACAGCGGGCCTTGCTGTTCCATCATTTCAGACGCTACTTTCCAGTGCGGCCGGCGCGGCCGCGCATTTTGCTGATCGACTACACGCAATCCGCGCAGTCGCTGCTGGCGGCGCAGGAGCAGTTGCAGGAATACTTCACAACCGACCTGGGCGAGGCTGATATCGAAGTGCACGCGTTGGCGTTGTGCCGGGACAGCGATGCACGCATTGCGCGCAATGTGGCCGGATGGATCGGTCGTCCCCTGGCTCTGCGCAATCCATTGAACTGGTATGACATGTATTACTACACCGCTGCGCGCCGGCAGTTCGTGCAGCGCTGGCATGTGATGCCGATCTGCGAGATGGGCGACCCAGTCACCCACAGGCAACGCCTGCTGATGGCAGCGCTGAGCGGCCAGGGGTTCGACGATCTGGCTGAGTACGGTTCGTTCAAGGTGCTGAGCGGCAATGCCCAGCTTGTGCGTTACACCAACGACGTGACCATCAGCGCAGCCTACGATGCACTGCGCACGGAGTTGCGCAGCGCAAAAACGATCTAGCGCAGATCCAGCGTGAACGGGAACTCGCGGCTCGGCTGCGCCGGCTTGACCTGCATCCTGCCCGGCGTGTGGCCCATCTGGAAAAAGCGGTTCAGGCGCCGGCTTTCGGCCTCATAGGAATTGACCGGCAGCGTGTCGTAACTGAGGCCGCCCGGATGCGCCACGTGGTACTGGCAGCCGCCCAGCGAACGTTCCATCCAGGTGTCGACGATGTCGAAGGTCAGCGGCGCGTGCACGCCGATCGACGGGTGCAGGGCCGAAGGCGGGTTCCAGGCCTTGTAACGCACGCCGGCCACGTATTCACCGACCGTCCCTGTGCTCTGCAGCGGCAGCGCGCGGCCGTTGGCGGTGATCACATAACGGTTGTCGTTGAGGCCGGTCACATGCACTTCAACACGTTCCAGCGAAGAGTCCACATAACGCACCGTGCCGCCGGACGAACCTTCCTCGCCCATCACATGCCAGGGCTCCAGCGCGCTGCGCAGGGTCAGCTCGATGCTGCTGGCTTTGACCTGGCCGATCATCGGGAAGCGGAACTCGAAATGCGGCTCGAACCAGGCCATCTCGAAGGGGTAGCCGGCTTCCTTGAGTTCGGTCAGCACGTCGGCGAAATCCATGCGCACAAAACCGGGCAGCAGGAAACGGTCGTGCAGCTCGGTGCCCCAGCGCGTCATGCGGCCGTGGTAAGGCTTGTTCCAGAAACGCGCGACCAGCGCGCGCAGCAGCAACTGCTGCACGATGCTCATGCGCGCATGCGGCGGCATTTCAAACGCGCGCAACTCCAGCAGGCCGAGCCGGCCGGTGGCCGAGTCGGGCGAGTACATCTTGTCGATGCAGAACTCGCTGCGGTGCGTGTTGCCGGTCACGTCGACCAGGATGTTGCGCAGGGTGCGGTCCACGATCCAGGGCGGCATGTCCTGGCCGTATTTTTCGCGGTTGACGGCGATTTCGCGCAGCGCGATTTCGAGCTCGTACAACTGGTCGTTGCGCGCCTCGTCGACGCGCGGCGCCTGGCTGGTCGGGCCGATGAACATGCCCGAGAACAAATAGCTCAGCGACGGGTGGTTGTGCCAGTAGGCGATCAGGCTGCCCAGCATTTCCGGCTTGCGCAAAAACGGGCTGTCCGGCGGCGTGGCGCCGCCGAGCACAAAGTGATTGCCGCCGCCGGTGCCGGTGTGGCGGCCGTCGGTCATGAACTTCTCGGCCGACAGGCGCGTTTCATGCGCAATTTTGTAGAGGAACTCGGTGTGTTCGACCAGTTCGTTCCAGTTGTAGGCCGGATGGATGTTGACCTCGATGACGCCGGGATCGGGCGTGACCTGCAGCATCTTCAGGCGCGGATCGCGCGGCGGCGGGTAGCCTTCGAGCACGATCTGCAGGCCCAGCGCCTGCGCGCTGGCCTCGACCGCGGCCAGCAGGTCCAGGTAGTCTTCGAGGCGCTCCAGCGGCGGCATGAAGATGTAGAGTGCGCCGGTCTCGGCCTTTGCGCCTTTTTCTTTGGGCGCGGCCCTGGGTTTGTCCTGGGGGCCGTTGGCGCGGTTCGGGTCGCGCACCTCCACACACAGCGCGGTGCGGGTCAGCCAGGCGGCGGACTCGCCGGGTTTGGGCATACGCGCCGAGGCATCAGCCGGCGCCGGCGCGGGCGTCGCGGCGGCGGGAGCGACGCCGGTTTTGGGGCCCTGGTCGAAACGCACATCCACGCTGGAGGTGGTGGTCCGGAACTGCATCAGGCGATTCGCTTCGTTGCGCGAGCCGCTGCCCGTCATGTAGCGTGCCATGTACTGGGCCAGCATGCTGGCGCTGTTGTGCCGGGTGCCGGCCGGCGCGGCCGGCGCAGGCGCTGCAGGAACAGGCTGGCTGCGGGCCGCGTTGTAACGCTCGGCAAAAACATCGGCGGGCGGCAATTCCTCGCGCGGCGCAAACGGATCGGCCTCGGTCATGTAGGGATAGTCGGTCTTGGACACCCAGGGCACCGAGTCCAGCGGCAGGCGGTAACCCATGGGCGAGTCGCCCGGCATCAGGTACATGCGTTCGTCGCGGAAGAACCAGGGGCCGGTGGACCATTGCGGGCCTTGTCCCTGGGCCTTTTCTTCCCTGACCTTGAGCGGCAGCACATAACCGACCACCGCGTCCAGCCCCTGCGAGAACACGCGGCGCAGGCGGGCGCGTTCCATCGCGTCGTCGAGTTTGGTGTCGAAGGGGTCCACATTGACCGGCAGGCGGCGTTCGCGCCAGAGGTAGTACCAGGTGTCTTCATAACCCGGCGTGATGTGTTTCGTCGACAGGCCGAGCTTGCCGGCCAGCATGTCGGCGAAACGTTTGGCGTCGGCGCTGGTGTAGTTGCAGGGCTGACGTTCGTCGGTGAACAGCGCCGGGTTTTTCCAGACCGGCTGGCCGTCCTTGCGCCAGAAAATGCTCAGCGCCCAGCGCGGCAGCTGTTCGCCCGGGTACCACTTGCCCTGGCCGAAGTGCAGGAAGCCGCCTTCGCCGTATTCGGCGCGAAGCTTCTGCACCAGCTCGGTCGCGTAACCGCGTTTGGTCGGGCCCAGTGCGTCGATGTTCCACTCGGCGGCGTCGCGGTCCTGGGTGGCGACAAAGGTCGGCTCGCCGCCCATGGTCAGGCGCACATCACCGGCGAGCAGGTCCTGGTCCACCTGGTGGCCGAGCTTGAGCACATCGGCCCAGAGGGCGTCGGTGTAGGGCTGGGTCACGCGCGGCGATTCGTAGATGCGTTGCACCCCCATGTGGTGGGCAAAATCGACTTCGCTTTTATCGACGCCGCCCTCGATCGGCGCGGCGCTCGAGGGCTCGGGCGTGCAGGCCAGCGGAATGTGGCCTTCGCCGGCCATCAGCCCGGACGTCGGGTCCAGCCCGACCCAGCCGGCGCCGGGCAGGAAAACCTCGCACCAGGCGTGCAGATCGGTGAAATCGCTCTCGGCGCCGCTGGGGCCGTCCAGCGACTTGACATCGGCCTTGAGCTGGATCAGGTAACCCGAGACAAAACGCGCGGCCAGGCCCAGGTGGCGGAACAGCTGGACCATGAGCCAGCCGGTGTCGCGGCAGGAGCCGATGGCCAGCTTCAGGGTCTCCTCGGGCGTCTGCACGCCGGGCTCCATGCGGATCGCGTACTTGATGTCGCCCTGCAGCTTCTGGTTCAGGCCGACCAGGAAGTCGATGGTGCGTTTGGGCGTGCGGTCCACGCTGTCGAGGTAGGCCTTGAGCAGCGGCGTGACCGGCTCGGTGGCGAGGTAGGGCGCGAGTTCGCGCGCCTGCTCCTTGCTGTACTTGAAAGGGAACTCCTCGGCTTCCGGTTCGAGAAAAAAGTCGAAGGGGTTGAACACCGCCATCTCGACGACCAGGTCCACCGTGACCTTGAACTCGCGGGTCGGCTCGGGAAACACCAGCCGGGCCTGGTAGTTGGCAAACGGGTCCTGCTGCCAGTTGATGAAATGGCCCTGGGGCTCGACCTTCAGCGAATAGGACAGGACCTTGGTACGGCTGTGCGGGGCAGGGCGCAGGCGGACGACCTGGGGGCCGAGGCGGACCAGCCGGTCGTATTTGTAGTGGGTGATGTGGCTCAGGGCAACGTGGATGGACAAGTCGGTCTCGCTTTTCAGAAATATCGGTGCGTTGTGGCAACTATGCCGCAGAAACGGCGTCATGGCCGCGTCCCGGGCCGTATTCCACGGTTTTAATGCCGCCAATATAAGCAAGAGCTGCGCCAAAGGCCTGAATGTCTGTCAGCAAGGGGCTGACAGGGCGGGTTGTCAGCGGATGCGCGAGACCGGCCGTTGAAGGGTGTCGCCGCAGCACACAGGAAAACACGCGAACAGGGAGGTCTGTGCGACCCGTGTCATCAGCCACATCACCGGGCCGGGTGTCGGCTCCGGTTTTTTGCGGGTTTGTCGCGGGCGCGGCCCTGCAATTGCAGCAGGCGGTGTTGCAGCCGCCGGGTGTGTATGCCGCCTGGCTCGCTGCTTGCCTGGGCGCTGCGCTGCTGGGGGTCCGAATGCCGCCGGGCGCGTGGGCCCTGCGTGCGGCTGCTGCGGGGGTGCTGGCGCTGGGACTCGGCTTCGCGCTGACCGGGCTGCGCGCCTCGATCTTTCAGGCCGGTGCCTTGGCGCCGGCGCTGGAAGGCCGCGACATCGAGGTCACCGGCCGGGTGCTGGCCATGCCGCAGCGCAACGACGACGGCCTGCGTTTTCGTTTTGCCGTCGAATCGGCCCGGCTCGACGGCGCGCCTGTGCACCTGCCGTCACGGATTTACCTCGGCTGGTACGCCGGGTTTGGTTCCCGGGAACCGGCGGACGTGGGCGGGCCCGACAACCCGGATGCTGGCCTGGGCCCCGCCGCCACCCTGGCCCTGCAGCGCCAGCCGCCGACCCTGCGCGCCGGCGAACGCTGGCAGATGACGGTGCGCCTGAAGGCGCCGCACGGCAACAGCAACCCGCATGGCTTTGACTACGAACTCTGGCTCTGGGAACAGGGCCTGCAAGCCACGGGCTACGTACGTACGGGGCTGCGCGATCCGGTTCCCCGGCTGCTCACCGACAGCTGGCGCCATCCGGTCGAGCGCGCGCGACAGGCGCTGCGCGATGCGGTTTACGCACGGGTCAGTGATGCGCAGCTCGCCGGTGTGGTGGCGGCCCTGCTGGTCGGCGACCAGAACGCCATCGAACGCGCCGACTGGGATGTGTTCCGCGCCACCGGCGTGGCGCACCTGATGTCGATCTCGGGCCTGCACATCACCATGTTCGCCTGGCTCGCGGCACAGGCGGTGGCCTGGATCTGGCGGCGTTCCACGCGCTGGACGCCCGCCCTGTGCCTGGCGCTGCCGGCCGCTCGCGCGGGCGCCTGGGGCGGCCTGCTGCTGGCGGCCGCCTATGCCCTGCTCTCGGGCTGGGGCGTGCCGGCACAACGCACGGTCTGGATGCTGGCGGCCGTGGTGCTGCTGCGGCAGAGCGGCAAGCGCTGGCCCTGGCCCCAGGTCTGGCTGCTGGCCATGGTGGTGGTGGTCGCGCTCGATCCCTGGGCCTTGCTGCAGGCCGGCTTCTGGTTGTCGTTTGTGGCTGTGGGCGTTCTGTTTGCTGCGGGGGACAGTCCGGGCGGCGGCGACCGGAATGTTATCGAATCAGGAGCTAAAGATGACGGAATGACGGGGGCTGGAGGCCAAAAAGGCTTTGTGTTTCGAGCTGGGGGAGGGCGCTTGCCGCAGGGTCTGCGGCTGGCAGCAGGCGCGGTGTACCGCGCCGCCCGCGAACAATGGCTCGTCACCCTGGCGCTGGCGCCCTTGTCCCTGCTGCTGTTCAACCAGGTGTCGCTGGTGGGCCTGGTGGCCAACGGGCTGGCGATTCCCTGGGTCACGCTTGTCGTCACGCCGCTGACCATGGGGGGTGTGTTCTGGGCGCCGCTCTGGGACCTGGCAGGCGCGGCAGTCGCCGGCCTGATGGTGTTTCTGCAATGGCTGGCACGCTGGCCGCTGGCCAGCATCAGCGTGGCGGCCGCGCCGCTGTGGTGTGCGGTGGCCGGTGTGGCCGGCGGCCTGCTGCTGGCCATGCGGCTGCCCTGGCACTGGCGTGTGCTCGGTGTGCCGCTGATGCTGCCGGTGCTGCTGTGGCAACCGTTGCGGCCGGCGCCCGGGGCTTTCGAGCTGATCGCAGCCGATGTGGGGCAGGGCAATGCGCTGGTCGTGCGCACCGCGGGCCACACCCTGGTCTATGACAGCGGCCCGCGTTTTTCGCGCGAGAGTGACGCGGGCCACCGGGTGCTGGTGCCGCTGCTGCGCGCTTTCGGCGAGCGCGTCGACGTGCTGATGCTGAGCCACCGCGACAGCGACCATATCGGCGGCGCGCCGGCGGTGCTGGCCATGCAGCCGCAGGCGGTGTTGATCAGCTCCATCGAGGCCAACCATCCGCTGCAGGCCCTGCGCCCCTCGCAACGCTGCGTGGCCGGCCAGCGCTGGCATTGGGACGGTGTCGATTTCGAGGTGCTACACCCGCCGGCGGGTGATTACGCCAGGACGCAGAAACCGAATGCCATGAGCTGCGTGTTGCGCATCTCCCATGGCAGCCGCGCCGCCCTGCTGGCCGGCGACATCGAACTCGCGCAGGAGCAGCGGCTGGTGGCGGCCGGGCTGGACCTGCGGGCGGACCTGCTGCTGGTGCCGCACCACGGCAGCAAAACCTCGTCGAGTCCGGCATTCCTCGACGCCGTGCAACCCCGCCTGGCACTGGCGCAGGCGGGATACCGCAACCGCTTCGGCCACCCGGCGCCGCCGGTGCTGGCGCGTTACCGCGAACGCGGCATCCGGGTCTGGACCTCGCCGGCCTGCGGCGCAGCCAACTGGTCCAGTGCGCAGCCGGACAGCGTGAGTTGCCAGCGCCAGACCGGCTTGCGCTACTGGCACCACAGGCCGGCTCCCGCTTGACCGCACAAAAAGGTTTGCCACCTACAGGCGATTGGCGCATTACTTGCTAAGCTACAGGCAGCAATGCAGAAGAAACCTGACGGAGATAAGCTGATGAGCGGACCGAAGTTTGATGAGATGAACGCTGGCGAAGCGTCGGTGAGGGCGCATTACCAGAGCTACCAGCGCTGGCTGGGCCGCCAGCCGGATTCGGTCATGCAGGCCAGGCGCGCGGAAGCCGAGATGATTTTTCGCCGCGTCGGCATCACCTTCGCCGTGTACGGCGACAAGGACGACGGCAATTCCGAGACCGGCGGCACCGAGCGGCTGATCCCCTTTGACCTGATTCCGCGCATCATCCCCGCGCATGAGTGGGACAGCATGGAACGCGGCCTGGTCCAGCGCGTCACGGCCCTGAACCGCTTCATCCACGACGTCTACCACGACCAGGAAATCATCAAGGCCGGCGTGATCCCGGCCGAGCAGATTTTCCAGAACGCGCAGTTCCGGCCCGAGATGATGGGCGTGGACGTGCCCGGCAACATCTATTCGCACATCAGCGGCATCGACATCGTGCGCGCCCCCAACGCCCAGGGCGAAGGCGAGTACTACGTGCTGGAGGACAACCTGCGCGTGCCCAGCGGCGTGAGCTACATGCTGGAAGACCGCAAGATGATGATGCGGCTGTTTCCCGACCTGTTCAGTGAGAACCGCGTGGCGCCGGTGGCTCACTATCCCGACCTGTTGCTCGAAACCCTGCGCGACAACTCGCCCGCGCACCGCGCCGAGCCGACCGTGGTGGTGCTGACGCCCGGCATGTACAACTCGGCCTATTTCGAACACGCCTTCCTGGCGCAGCAGATGGGTGTGGAACTGGTCGAGGGCCAGGACCTGTTCGTCAAGGACAACTTCGTCTACATGCGCACCACGCGCGGACCGAAACGTGTCGATGTGATCTACCGCCGCGTCGATGACGATTTCCTCGACCCGCTGGCCTTCCGCCCGACCTCGACGCTGGGTTGCGCCGGCCTGCTCAACGTTTACCGCAGCGGCAATGTCGCGCTGTGTAATGCCATCGGCACCGGAGTCGCCGACGACAAGTCGATCTACCCCTATGTGCCGAAAATGATCGAGTTCTACCTCGGTGAAAAGCCGATCCTGAACAACGTGCCGACCTATATGTGCCGCAACCCGGACGACCTGGCCTACACCCTGGCCAACATGAAAGACCTGGTGGTCAAGGAAGTACATGGCGCCGGCGGTTACGGCATGCTGGTCGGCCCGGCCTCGACGCAGGCCGAGATCGAGGACTTCCGCAAGGCGGTCATGGCCAACCCGGCCGGCTACATCGCCCAGCCGACGCTGAGCCTGTCAACCTGCCCAACCTATGTCGAAAGCGGCATCGCGCCGCGCCACATCGACCTGCGGCCTTTTGTGCTCAGCGGCAAAACTGTGCAGATGGTGCCGGGCGGCCTGACCCGCGTGGCGCTCAAGGACGGCTCGCTGGTCGTCAACTCCTCGCAGGGCGGCGGCACCAAGGACACCTGGGTACTGGAAGACGACAACTACGCGACGGGGCAGTCGCAGTCGCAGACGCAATCGCAGTCGGGGCAATCACAAAGCCAGTCGCAAAGCCAGACGCAGGGAGCGAAATGATGCTGTCAAGAACCGCCGATCACCTTTTCTGGATGTCCCGCTACACGGAGCGGGCAGAGAATACCGCGAGGATGCTGGACGTCAACTACCAGACCTCGCTGCTGCCGCAATCGACCGCCGTGGCCCAAGTCGGCTGGCAGGGCCTGCTGAGCATCAGCGAACTGTCGTCGGCCTACGAAGGCAAATACGGCGCGATCAATGCGCGCGACGTGATGGACTTCATGGTGCGTGATGAGAAGAACTCGTCGAGCATCATTTCCTGCCTGAAAAACGCCCGTGAAAACGCGCGCGCGGTGCGCGGCACGCTGACCACCGAGGTCTGGGAAACCCAGAACCAGACCTACCTCGAAATCTTCCGCATGCTGCGCAACGGCGAGTTCGAGCGCGACCCTGGCCAGTTCTTTGAATGGGTCAAGTTCCGCTCGCACCTGTCGCGCGGCGTGACCGTGGGCACCATGCTGCAGGATGAGGCCTTGCACTTCATGCGCCTGGGCACTTTCCTCGAACGCGCCGACAACACGGCGCGCCTGGTCGACGTGAAGTTCCACGCGGTGCAGAGCGACTTCTATGGCGCTGCCAGCGAGAAGGACCAGGAGTACGACTTCTACCACTGGAGCGCGATCCTGCGCAGTGTCAGCGCCTTCGAAATCTACCGCCGCGTCTACCGCAACGTGATCAAGCCCGAACGCGTGGCCGAGCTGCTGATCCTGCGCACCGACATGCCGCGTTCGCTGGCCGCCAGTCTGCAGGAGGTGGTGAGCAACCTCAAGCTGGTGACCGATGACACCACCTGCGAAACCGTGCGCCGCGCCGGCAAGTTGTCGGCCGACCTGCAGTACGCGCGCATCGACGAAATCCTGGCCACCGGCCTGCACGCCTACCTGACGCAGTTCCTCGACCGCGTCAACGAACTCGGCGCCTACATCAGCCGCGATTTCCTGGTGCCGGCCACCAGTTGAGATGCATCATCGCTTCCGCTGAGAACCCAGGGTGCCGGCCATGAAACTTCATGTCCGGCACGTGACCGACTACCGCTACACCGAGCCGCTGCGTTACGCGCTGCAGACGCTGTGGCTGACGCCGCAGTCCGGCCCGGCGCAGACCGTGCACTTCTGGAGCCTGGGCGCGCCCGAAAAACTGTTCGAGCAGACGGATGCCTTCGGCAACAAGGTCAGCTCCTACACCTTCGTCGGCCAGGTCGCGGACAACGTGCGCTGGAGCCTGGTCAACGCAGCCGGCGACGTCGAGACCTTTGGCATCGCCGAGTTCAGCGATGTGGCCAGCATGCCGCATCCGGCGTTTTTCCTGCGCGCCACGCACCTGGCGGCGCCGCACGAGCGGCTGGCGGAATTTGGCCGGGGTTTTGTGGCGCCGGCTGTCGCGGGCCGGGCTGATCTGGACATGCTTTTGGCCCTCAGCCGGGGTGTGGCGGGCGTGGTCAGCTATCAAAAAAATAGCACGACGGTGACGACCACGGCCTTGCAGGCGTTTGAAGCCGGCGCCGGCGTGTGCCAGGACCAGGCCCATGTGATGGTGGCGATCTGCCGCAGCCTGGGCATTCCGGCGCGTTATGTCAGCGGCTATTTTTATGCCGCCAACGAGCCGGACCTCGCCAGCCACGCCTGGGTCGATGTCTGCCTGGATGTGGCGGCGCGGCGCTGGGTCAGCATCGACGTGACACACAGCTGCCTGATCGACGAGCGCCATGTGCGCCTGGCCATGGGCACCGACTACAACGCCTGCCCGCCGATCAAGGGTGTGCGCCAGGGCGGCGGCGAAGAAACCATGACGGTGGACATTACGATCCAGCCGGTGTAAATGCGGCCATGGGGAAGAATATGCGTTTCATGGGCACCACTGTCTGGCGGTAGTGAATGAACGACGGCAGATCGACGTCATGGTCCCAACGCGATCCGAAGATGATCTTTTTCCGGGATTGAAAGGGGGCAAGTCAATGAATCGCGCTACTGCAGTAGCTTGCTGCCTTGCATTTTTATTGCAGCTGAATCACCTTGGCGCTCATTCCCTTCCAGATACCCTGGCCGACAAGGTTATGGAGCCTTCCGCCGCACATCAGTTCTCCCCGCCATATCCATTCACCGCTGCGGACATGTGGACAAGGTTGCACAAAGTTTTGCAAATCCCGCCTGAGGAATTATCAAAGGAGCGCGTCGAAGAAGTTTTTGACATGCAATTCAAGAACTACGACAGCCCTGGCGAGATGACGGCGAAGTTGTATGGCGTCAATGCCATCGCCGGTAAGGACTGGTACTTCACGCTTCGCTTGCACGTGGGCTCACAACGGACTTTCTTCAGATTCACCTGGTGGGACATGATGAATCCGCCTTCCCCCTACGTGGTTCCCTTGTGCGTGGAGGTGCAGCCCGCGCTTGAGGGCATTGGCAAACTGGGTTGGAAAAACCTGCCTCGACAAGGGCCTTTTTTGCATGGCCGTCCCATCCCCTCATACATTTTTCGCAGGGAAGACGACGAGCTGAGAATCAGTTTTCTCCAGGGGACCAGCTGCATGACAGATCTGACGTTCTCGGTGGGAAGGTCGCCAACGGCGGTTCGCCCTCTGTCGAACTAGGCAGCTTGAGCCAACGGCACAACTGCCGGTCTCAGTTGCCGCTGGTCCTCTTGGCCGCCACTTCGCGCCCCAGCTCGATCACCGACATCGCGTAATAACTGCTCCAGTTGTAGCGTGTGATCGCGTAGAAGTTCTCCGTGCCGGCCACGTATTCCGGCGCGCTGCCGCCGTTGAGCAACTCCACCAGCGCCAGCGGGCCGGTGTGCTGCAGCGCCGGGCCCTCGAGTAGCGCGCCTTTGGCGGTGAAACTCGCGACGCTGAAGGTCGGCAGGATATCGGGCGCCATCAGCGCGTCCATGTCGAGGCGGCTGCTGTCGAAGCGGACCGGATAGTGGGTGGGCATGCCGGGCTGCCAGTTGAAGGCCTTGAAGTAATTGGCGACCGAGCCGATCACGTCGGCCGGGCTGTTCCACAGGTCGATGCGGCCGTCGCCGTCGAAGTCCACCGCGTATTTGTTGCGGCTCGACGGCATGAACTGCGGCATGCCCATGGCGCCGGCATAACTGCCCAGCGGCGCCAAGGGGTCAGTGCCCAGCCGGCTTTGTTGGGTCAGGAACTGTTCGATCTCGCCCTTGAAAAATTCGCTGCGCTCGCGGGCGCGCGGATGCGAGGCCGGAAAGTCGAAGGCCAGCGTGGCCAGCGCGTCCAGCACCCGGAACTTGCCGGTGTCACGGCCGTAAATGGTTTCCACACCGATGATGCCGACGATGATTTCCGCCGGGACGCCGTACTCGGCTTCGGCGCGCGCCAGGCTGGCCTGGTTGTCCTGCCAGAAACGCACGCCGGCGGCGATACGCACCGGGTCGATGAAGCGGCTGCGGTAGACACGCCAGTTCTTGACAAAAGTTCTGGCCGGCGGCTGCATCAGGCGCACCACGGTCGGCAGATGCCGCGCCTGGCCCAGGGTCTGGCGCACCCATTGCGGGTCGAGGTCGCGCCGGCTGGCCAGGTCGTCGGCAAAGGCCATGGCGTCCGTGCGACCCGCATAGGGCGTCGCCTGCTCCTGCGTGACGGCCGGGCGCGCCGCGGATTTTCGAGGTTTGGACTCTTTTTGGCCTGCAGCCCCCGCCCCGCCTGCGCAGGCAGCTATCAAAAGAGGAGCGATGAAGCGGCGGGAGGCCAGCAACGCGGAGAACGGGGAAGGGGTCATGCGGAAAATACGATCCTGAAATACAAAAGAGCAGGGCCACAGTATGGCTGCAGGCAGGGCATCCGGCGTGTGGGACGGTAGCTCAAACCGGCCAGTGCAGTCCCGCGTACTGCTTTTTGAGCCTGGCCAGGGTGATGCCGGCGCCTGTGCCGCCGGCATCGGCATACCGTTGGGCTTCGAGCTGCATCAGCCAGTCATGAATCTCCTGGGCGTCGCTCCCTTGCTGCGCGAGCACCTGCTGGGCCAGCTGGCGCGGCGAACTGGCGGCGTGGCTGACCAGCCCGGCGCGGCCCAGCCGCCTGCGCGCCCGGTCCAGCAGCCGCAGCCACGGGTCGTGCTGGGTCCGCTCCCACCAGGCCCAGGCAGCCCCGGCGCCGCTCACCGCGACGATGATGGCGATCAGCACATAACTGAGGTCTTCCCAGCCCGGTGATTCGAAGCCGATGTTCTTGAGCAGGTCCAGCTGCTTGCCCTGGGTGTAGTTGAGCACCCACTGGTTCCAGCGGTTGTTGACGGCTTCCCAGGCCGCACGCAACTGGGCCGACAGGTTGGGGTTGAGGTTGCCCAGGGTCTGGCCGACGATGCCCTGGGGCGCCGCCAGCCGCTGGAAGGCGCCGGTGCGTCCGGGCGACACGGCCGAGGTCGGGTCCACCCTCACCCAGCCCTCGCCGGCCTGCCAGACCTCGGCCCAGGCGTGCGCATCGCTCTGGCGCAAGACCCAGAAGCCGTCGACAGAGTTGATCTCGCCCCCCTGGTAGCCGGTGACGACACGCGCCGGGACGTCCATGGCCCGCATCAGCACCACAAAGCTTGATGCGATGTGTTCGCAAAAACCCTGCTTGCGGTCGAACCAGAATTCGTCGGCGGTGTTGGCGCCGTACACCCCGGGCTCGAGCGTGTAGACGTAGCCGCCGGTGCGCAGGCGCTCCATGGCCACCTGGACCAGCGTGCGGCTGTCGGCCTGCGCGTAACGCGGGTCACGCCGGATCTCTGCCGCCAGCGCCAGCGTGCGCGGGTTGAAGCCCGGCGGGAGTTCGACAAACTCCTGCAGGCCGACTTCGGCGGTGACCGGTCCGTGCCGGAACACCGGGTGGCTTTTGACCTGGTAGCGAACCAGGTCGGTGATGGGCCGGTCGGTGAACCACTGCAACTCGTTGCTCATGCGCGTGCGGTAGCCGGGAACCACCGGGCTTTCGGCGGCGGCCTCCATCACAAACAGCCAGGGACGGTTGGTCGGCTCCAGCGTAACCTGGTAGGACAGGGCGGTGCCCTCGACGCCCAGACTGTCGTCCAGTTTGTAACGTGAGGGGAACCTCGACTCCGATGACGGCAGCCATTGCCGCCCGTCAAAGGCCGACAGCACCGGGCCGCGGAAGTACAGCTCGCGTTGCGGTGGCGGCGTCCCCTGGAAGGCGATACGCATGGCGATGCTGCTGTCCAGCGCCAGGCTGGCGATGCTGCCGACCTGCATGCTTGCGCTCAGGCCGCTGCGCCCGGTCATGGCGTCGGTCGGTGTGCCCCACAGCGGCGCCAGCCGCGGAAACAGCAGGAACAGCACCACCATCACCGGCGCGCCCAGCAGCGCCATCCAGCCGGCGGTTCTGGCGGCCAGCAGCAGCGGCGGTTTGCCCACCGGCATGTGGGCATTGACCAGCGCGGTCAGCAGGCCCAGCAGCCCCAGCAGCATGCTGAAGGCCGTCAGCAGCGACTGGGAGTAGAAGAAGTTGGTCAGCATGGTGAAAAAGCCGAGGAAAAACACCACGAAGGCGTCGCGCCGGGCGCGCAGTTCCAGCGTCTTGAGCGCCAGCAGGATCACGATCAGCGTGACCCCGGCATCGCGGCCCAGCAGGGTCTTGTGGGTCAGCAGCGTCGCGCCGACCGCAATCGCCAGCAGCACCAGCAGCCACCATTTGTTCGGCAGCGGTTTGTTGCTGAAAGCCAGCGTCCCACGCCACAGCAACATGCCTGCCGCGAGTGCACTGCACCACCAGGGCAGGTGGGTGACCTGCGGCATCAGCACCCAGGCGATGACGGCCAGCAGGAACAGGGTGTCGCGGCTGTCGCGCGGCAAGGATTGGAGGCGGGTTAGCAATTGGCTTCCCCGCAGGCCTGTGGGCGTGCCTG